>NZ_JXLL01000013.1 GCF_001316435.1 Caloranaerobacter sp. TR13 | reverse complement strand
TCAACGGCAAAAAATAATTTACCACAAAACTTTTTATTAGTCAAGAACATTTTTAAAACTTTTATACTATCACAAAATAATAATGAATAAAATATATTAAATATTCTTTCTGTATTTATTACCTCTCTTTTGGGAAAACTTGTACGTAAAGATTATTTATCAGGAGGATAGCGTATGTTCTTCCAAATCAATTGTAATAAGAATAGTATAAATTCTTTTTCACCTTATGCAGTAAGTGAATTTAGTAAAATGATTTTAGAATACCTAAACAAATACTACAATAAAAATCATAAAGAACTAGTTATTGTATGTATAGGAACAGATAGATCAACTGGCGACAGTCTTGGCCCTCTAGTAGGATACAAGCTCTCACCACTCCTTAAAAAATATAACAAAGTACATCTACTGGGTAATTTAGATAATCCCGTACATGCAAAAAATCTTAAAGAAAATATTAATTTCATAAAGAACACATTCGATAATCCTTTTATAATTGCTATAGATGCTTGTTTAGGCAATATTGATAGGATAGGTTATGTAAAAGTTGAAAAAGGTCCACTAAAACCAGGAGCCGGAGTAAATAAAATTTTGCCTGAAATAGGTGATATACATATAACAGGAATAGTAAACATTAGTGGATTTATGGAGTATATCGTGCTACAAAACACTAGGCTAAGCATTGTAATGAAAATGGCAGATGTTATATCAAAGTCTATTTATCTAAGCTATATTCAGTTTTATAAAAATAATAGTGAAATAATACATAATTAAAAGCCCATCACTCAAATAATGGGCTGTATAATTTATTGTTTATAATATACTCTATTTCTTCTAACGTTTTACCAGTTGCATTAATTAAAAGTACATCTTTATTTCTATTTATCTCAAATCCTGTATCCATACTGATAAAACTATCTATATAAGGTATACTATAACCATCAGCCATATATATTATTGCTTCTACTTCTTTATTTTCATTAATATCATACACTTCATAACCTCTACTTTTTAAGTTATTCTTTAAATCATCAAGCCCTTTTTGAATAGCTATTTTTTTCATCATAATAAAACACCCCCAGAATATTCATTTAAGATTAGTATCTTCTGTAAGGGTGTTTTTATTCTCTTACTGAGCTATAACTTCTATGCTTTTTCTTTTCATTGTAAATATTATCTCATCATCAACATCAAATATTTCTCCATCTATATTTAAACTTATTGGATTGCACATATTCACCTTTACTTCTTTAGACTTGTAAAATTGAACATATTTTTTAAATTCGCCATGCTTCCCTTTAAATATAGATGGAAATAGCAATAAAAGCTTTAGTTTAGGAATCTTTTTTATAAAACAAATTTCAGAGAGACCATCATCTTCTACAGCATTAGGGCATATTGCCATGCCTCCGCCATAATATTTACCGTTTCCAATAGCTATAAGGAGAATCTCTTCATTAAGTTCCCTATCATCAAGTTTAACCTTAATCTTCTTACACTTATATGATATAAGTGTTACTAATAAACCTACTGTATAAGCAAATTTACTTTTAACATATCTTTTTATTTTTTCTGTATTCTTAACTATTTCAGCATCGAATCCAATACTTGCAACATTCAGAAATGGTTTACCATCAGCGTACCCTAAATCAATACTTTTAACTTTGCGATCTATTATCAAATCTAGAGCATATTTTACATTTTCAGGTATATTTAATGTTCTTGCTAAATCATTCCCGGTACCTCCAGGTATAATACCTAATATACCTTTACCCATTTCAACTATTCCAATCATTACTTCATTAATAGTCCCGTCTCCACCTACTGCTACTATAATATCAAATCCTTTTCCAAGTGCATTTTTAGTAATTTCTATTGCTTCCTTAGGCTTTGTAGTCTCAATAATTTTATATTTGATGTCAGTTTTTTTCATTTTTTCTTTAATGTAAGGTATTAAGTTTCTAGCTCTATTTTTGCCAGCAACTGGATTTACAACAAAACACACACTCAAAACATACCACCCAACTTTTTATATGCTTCCCAGGCTCTTTGAAACGCCCTGTTTTTTGGCTATTTCTATAGCCTGTATTTCTTCATCTGAAAGTGTATAATTAGATTTCCCATTAAATATGGGCTTTGCATAAGTATTACATTCATTTCTACCAAATAAACTTGATATTACAAAACCATTAAGGTTAGCATCTAACAGAGCTACTGAAAAACTTAAATCACTCCCTACGTCATTGAATGCATTATACCTTACAAAACCTACTTTTTGTACTGCAAATTTCAACTTGCTATCTAAATCATCACATATACTTTTGATATTTTCTGCTTCTTTTTTCATATCTTTAACTTCATCAATATACTCAAAAATCAAGTCCTCTAAAGAAGCCTCATCAACACCTTCAACAAGTCTATTATACTTTTTTGTAATAGAGGAAATTCTTATCTGGCTAATAATATTTAGCAATAACAAAAATATTACTGCAACTGTTAGAAAAATAATTATTTGATTACTATACTGCGCAATTATTTCTTCCATAAATTACAGACCCCCTTTATGTTGCGATATGGTTAATATTCGTTAATCATCTTTAAATTCCTTCAAAAATTATATTTCCTTGGCTATTTCTCTTATTGCTTTTATTGCTTCTTCAATGTCCTGATGTGTATTAAAGTACCCAATACTAAATCTTACAACCCCTTGTTCAAATGTGCCTATTGTTTTATGAGCCAAAGGAGCACAATGAAGCCCTGGCCTAACAGCTATATTAAAGACTCTATCTAAAATATAACTTACCTCAGATGAATCCTCTTCACCAAGATTAATAGATACAACTGGGGCCTGTTTCTTTACATCACAAGGTCCATAAATTTTTACTTTATCTATCTTTTTAAGCTCTTCTATAAAATACTTTGTTAACTCTTCTTCATGTTTTCTTATATTATCAATACCAGTTTTTAGGATAAATTTAATTCCCGCTCCTAATCCTACTATCCCAGGTGTATTTGGTGTACCACTTTCGAATTTGTCTGGTAACATCTCGGGCTGTATTAAAGACTCAGATCTACTACCTGTTCCTCCCTCTTTCATTTGCATTACATCTATTCCTTCTCTTATATAAATTCCACCAGTTCCTTGTGGTCCCAATAAACTTTTATGCCCAGGAAACACAAGTATATCTATATTCATATTTTTCACATCAATATCATATACTCCAGCAGTCTGTGCAGCATCTACCATGTAAAGCAATCCTTTTTTATGTGCTATTTTACTTATTTCGTCTATAGGAAATAAAGTCCCGGTAACATTAGAAGCATGAGTGGTAATTATCATTTTAGTATTTTGTTTAATATTTTTTTCAATATCGTTTATGTCTATCATTCCAGTCTTATCACATTGGATAATAGTAGTTTCTACTCCTACGCTTTCTAAAGCTTTAAGTGGTCTTAGTACTGAATTATGTTCCATAGAAGTTGTTATGACATGATCACCTGATTTTAAAATACCTTTAATTCCAAGATTAAGACCTTCTGTAGCATTTGATGTAAATATTATATTCATCGGATTCTCAATATTAAATAATTTGCTTAAAAGTTCTCTTGTTTCATATATAGCTCTACCAGCTTTTAGAGCTAACTTATGTCCAGACCTACCAGGATTAGCTCCAAATTCTTTCATAGATTCTAGCATAGCTTGATAAACTTCTTCTGGTTTTGGAAAAGTAGTTGCAGCATTATCTAAATAAATCAAATCACTCACCTCCAAATAAATGACAATTTAATTATAACATATTAAATATAAGTATATTAAAAATATACTTTCAAGCTGTAGACAAAATAAAATATTTATGAAAATAACACTCATGCGAAAGAATTTAGAAAAAACTTAAGGCTTAAATTTTTAGAAAATCCTAACGCACCTAATCAAGACGTCCTGTCTTGTAGGATGCTGGCTTAGCGTCCTGCTAAGCCTACGGATTTTCTTCAAAATTTTCACCTAGTTTTTTAACTAAATTCTTTCAAGCATTCGCTTATATTTTCATACATTTTTAAAAAATTAACTTTGTCAACAAACTCTAAGTACATTAAAAATGCTTTATTATTTATAAATCCTCTTGTTTAAAGAATTATATTCCTTAAACAAGAGGATTATCCTAAAAATATCTATTCTACATTGTAAATTTCAATAAATTGAAATTTTGATACATCAAATAACCCCATATCAGTAACCTTAATCTCAGGAATAACAGGCAAAGCTAAAAAAGATAATGTCATAAACGGATCTATATCCTTATTTACACCAAGTTTGTTATAAGCTAAATCTAACATTTCTTTTAATGTAACATTTACTTCTTCCATCGATTTATTTGACATAATACCAGCTATAGGTAACGGTAATGTCTTAAGAACTTCTCCTTTAGAACATATAGTAATTCCACCACCTACTCTAACAACTTCTTTTACAGCTAATAACATATCTTCATCATTATCTCCAATAACAATTAAATTATGTGAATCGTGTGCTATTGTTGATGCGATAGCACCATTTGTCAATTTAAAATTTTCAACCAACCCTAATCCAATATTTCCTGTTGCTTTATGTCTTTCTATGACAGCAATTTTCAATATATCTAAGTTTTTATGATGTTTAAAATATCCATTTTCCGTTTCTACTTTCCTTATAACCTTTTCTGTAACAAGACTATGTGGTAATAGTCTAATAACATTAGCTATATCTTTCTTAAGCCCTATTTTTAAATCTTCTTTTCTAACTTCTTTTGTTCTAACAGTATCAGTAACTTTTGACACTTCTACAGCTTTTACTTTAAACAAAGGTACATTATTTTTTGCTACTAAAACACCTTTTTTAAAGACCTGAACCACATTAAATTTTTCTAAATCATCTATTACAATAATATCTGCTACATAACCTGGTGCTATAGCTCCAACTTCTTTTAATTTATAACACTCTGCAGCATTTATTGTAGCCATCTTAATAGCAGAAATCGGATCTAAACCCATCTTTATAGACAATCTTACATTATTGTCTATATGTCCTAATGTTAAAATATCCTCTGGATGTTTATCATCTGTACAAAATAAACATCTTCTTAAATTCTCTTTTGTTACTCCTCTGATAAGGGTTTCTAAATTCCTAGCAGCTGAACCCTCTCTTATTAATATATACATTCCTAATCTTAATCTGTTTATCATCTCTTCTATAGTTGAACATTCATGTTCTGTTCTAACTCCAGCTATTACATATGCATTTAAGTCCTTACCACTTATATTTGGTCCGTGTCCATCTATCAATTTATCTTCTACTATTCCAACCTTATCTAAAGTATCTTCATCTCCCAAAATTACTGATGGATAATCCATTAATTCTCCTAGACCTAATATTCTTTCATCATTAATTAATTCTCTTAATTTATCTGCATCTAATATTGCTCCTGAATTTTCAAAAGAAGTAGCAGGTACACATGACGGGAGCATAAAAAATATACTAAGAGGAAGTTCCATACCTGAATCCATCATAAACTTTATGCCTTCTAATCCACATACATTTGCTATTTCATGTGGGTCGGCAATTATTGTTGTTGTACCTCTAGGAACTACAACTCTTGCAAATTCATTTGGAGTTACCATCGACGATTCAATATGTACATGACCATCAATCAATCCAGGAGCTACATATTTCCAGTTCAAATCTATTTCCCTTTTACCTTTATATTGTCCTACTCCAACTATTTTCCCCGAATCTATCGCAATATCACCTTCAATTATTTCATGAGAAAATACATTAACTATTTTACAATTTTTTAAAACCAACTCTGGCAGTTCTCTACCATAAGCTAAATCAATCATCTTCTTAATATTATTACTCATTACTAATCGCCCCCAAATTTTTCTCTTTCAATGCTTTGAGGAGTCTATCTGGTGTAACTGGTATTTCTGTCATTCTAACTCCAACTGCATTATATATAGCATTGAGTATCGCTGGCGCTACTGGGATTGTTACTGGTTCACCTATACCTTTTGCTCCAAAAGGAGCAGTAGATTCTGGTTCCTCAATTATTACCTTTTCTATTTCTGGCATATCCATTGAAGTTGGTATTAAATAATTGGTAAAACTATTATTCTTAATTTCTCCGTTCTTCAATTTTAAATCTTCCATGAGAGCATAACCTAAACCCATAGAAAACCCACCATCTATCTGTCCTTCAATTAATTTAGGATTGACAGCTTTACCAACATCCTGAGCAAATACTGATCTTAATACTTCTACTTTACCTGTTTCAGTGTCAACCTCAACTTCTACCGAACAAGCAGCAACAGTATATGGCCAATACGGAGCTCCTTGACCCGTTTCATCATCCATTTTTGTAGTTTGCGCTATAAATATCCCCTCTTTCTTAATATTTTGTTTAATACTACTTGCTAGTTCCTTAAATGTTATAAATCTCTCAGGATAACTCTTTACATATATTCTTTTATCTCTTGTTTCTAATCCTACCGTACTATTTAATCCTAGCTTCTTAGCAGCTATTTCAAATAACTCTTTCTTTAATTTCTCTACTGCTATTTTAACTGCATTACCCGTATTATAAGTCTGTCTGCTTGCAGCTGCAGTTCCAGAATCTGGAGTAATACTCGTATCTTCACAACTAAGTATAATATCTTTTACCTGTATACCAAGTACTTCAGCAGCCATTTGAAGCATAATAGTTTTTGCCCCTTGACCAACTTCAGTAGCTCCTACATATATCGCAATATTTCCATCTTTTTGTAACTGCGCAATAGCTCTAGAAACATCAGGAAATCCATTACCATAACCTGTCCCGTAAAAAATACAAGCTATTCCCTTCCCCCTCTTTTTCATATAAAATCGCCCCCTATTTTTCATCTATTAAATCTATACGCCTAGCTACTTCTTCAATACATTTATTTAGAGGAAAACTTTCTGTAATTAACTGCCCTGTAGCTGTCTTTGACCCAATTTTCAATATATTCTTCATTCTAAATTCTACAGGATCTATATTTAGCTTCTCAGCTAATATATCTATCTGCTGCTCATATGCTATAGGTACTTGAGTTGCACCAAACCCTCTCATCGCTCCACAAAAAGGATTATTAGTATATACTGCATAACTGTCTACTTTTACATTTGGAATCTCATACGGCCCACAAGCATGAACTCCAGCCTTTCTCAAAACATTTATTGCCCATGATGCATAGGCTCCAGTATCTCCTATAATAGTTGCTTCCATTGCTAATAGCTTACCATTTTTATCAGCACCAGTCTTATATCTCATAATCATAGGATGTCGTTTTGAATGAGCAATAAAAGACTCATTTCTACTATACACAGATTTTATAGGCCTACCAGTTAACTTAGTGGCTATTGCCAAATGAATTTGTAAAGTTATATCCTCTCTCCCTCCAAAAGCTCCACCAACTGCAGGATTGATTATTTTTACTTTGTCTTCAGGCATACCCAAAGCTTCTGCTACCTCTAATCGATCCCAATGAGGATACTGTGTTGAAACACAAACCACAATAGTTCCATCATCTTCTGTATAAGCTATACCTGCTTCTGGCTGCAAAAAAGCGTGTTCAACCATTGAACTAATATATTCATTCTCCACTACAACTTCACATTGTTTAAAAGCTTTATCTACATCTCCCTTTCTTAACTTATAGTGATATATAATATTGCTCTCACCATGAACTTTTGGCGATTCTTCTTTCATAGCTTTTATTGGATCAAAAACTGCCTCAATCTCTTCATACTGTACATCAATAGCCTCTAAAGCTCTCTGTGCTATTTTTTCTGTAGTTGCTACAACAAAAGCTATAGGATCTCCGATTCTTCTTACTTTCTTTTCACAGAATACTTGATGGTCTTTAAATACAACACCGTGATAATTTTTCCCTGGAACATCTTTATATGTAAGTATTTTTATTACGCCTTCTATTTTTTCAGCTTTAGTTGTATCCACTCTTATAAATGCATGTGGTTTTGTTGATCTTAAAGTTTTACCATAAAGCATACCATCTATATATATATCTTGAGGATAAATAGCTTTACCTGTAACTTTAGAAAGTCCATCTACTCTAATTACATCCTCTCCTATCACTCTATATTTCACTTATTTTCCCTCCTTCAACAAGTATGCAGATGCTTTTTCAATTGCATCTACAATCTTGTTATAGCCAGTACATCTACATAAATTACCTGATATAGCCTCCCTAATCTCTTGCCTTGATGGATTAGGATTTTCATCAAGTAGTGCCTTTGCAGACAAAATCATACCTGGTGTACAAAATCCACATTGCACTGCTCCTTCATCTAAGAAAGCCTTCTGTATAGGATGAATATCTTGTTCATTACCTAAACCTTCGATTGTAACTATACAACTGCCATCAGCTTGAAATGCCATTACCAAGCATGAGTTAACAGCTTTTCCATCCATTATTACCGTACATGCTCCACATTCTCCCTCACCACAACCTTCCTTTGTTCCAGTAAGGCCTAAAACATCTCTTAAAACATCTATAAGTCTCATATCTTCATCAATTTCAACACTATAATCCTTATCATTAATATTTAGATTTAATTTCAACATAAGCATCCCCTCTTTATTTGATAGTTGTTAAAATTTAGTTTCAAAGAATAATTTCAGTAATCCCTATTCCCTGTCCTCTATCCCCTGATTACTATTATTTATTGCTTCTTTTAGAGCTTCCTTGAAAACCCCTTTAACTGCGTCACTTTTAAACTCAACAGTTAAACGACCAGCCAATCTTTCTTTAACAATTTGTTCGAATTTCACTGTCGAAGCTATTATCATTTCTTTATCTAATCTTTTTCCTACCATAAACTGTTCTAATTCTCTTTCTCTTAAACCGTGTTTACCTAAAGCTCCAGATGCTATTCGTATATCTTTACACTTAATCCCATCTTCTACTTCTAAAAATACACTAATACACATCCTAGATATCGCTAATGCTTTTCTTAACCCTAATTTGCTAAAGCCCAATCCTTGATTTTTCAAAAGATTCTTGAATTTTATACTATAAAGAAGCTCATTATTATTTATCGCGACCCGTCCCTTATCTTTTAAAACTTTTTCCAAAGATATTTCCCTTGTACCTTCAATACTTTTTATAACCAATATTGAATCCAATGCTAAAAGTGGTGGTACAGTATCTGCAGCTGGAGAACCATTACAAATATTACCACCAACAGTTCCTCTATTTCTTATTTGTGGTGAACCAACAAAATTAGCCGCTTTTCTTAAACCCTCTAACTTTGGACTCTTAATATATTTAACTAATTCATCAAAAGTTGCAACCGAACCGATTTCAATATACTCACCATTTTCTCTTATAAAAGATAATTCTTCTATAGTAGATATATCTATTAATACATTGTAATCTGGATCTCTGTGCCTTAATTGTATTATCAAATCCGTTCCTCCAGCTATTAGTTTACATTTATCTCCGTATTTATCTAAAAGTTTTAATACTTCATCAACAGTTCTGCATTTATAAACCTCATTTACCCCCATAACAATCCTCCTTTATATGTAAAAGGGGAAGCTTAACTTCCCTCTTAATTTTCTATTCCAGCTAAATCTATTTGCTTTTTAATCATTCTATTAACATCATTTTTTAAAGATTTTTCGTTAATTGTTAATAGTTTTCTGTTTAACATTACTATATTTCCATCAATAATTGTAGTGTCTACATCTGTAGCTTTAGCAGAATATACTAATTGAGAGATAATATCTACATTCTCAGTCGGATAGTTGTGTATATTATCTAAATCTACAATAACAATATCAGCTATCTTACCTTCCTCTAAGCTGCCTAGCTTATCTTCCATACACATAGCCTTAGCTCCACCTATCGTAGCAAGTTCAAATACCTTTTGCGCAGGCATTACAGTTGGATTTAATAATCTTGCCTTATGTATCAAAGCTGTTGTTCTCATTTCTTCAAACATGTCTAAATTATTATTGCAAGGTGCACCATCGGCACCTAATGAAACATTTGCTCCCTTTTCCAATAATTCAGGTATTTTTGCAATTCCTGAAGCTAATTTTAAATTTGAGTTTGGACAATGAGAAATTTTTGTACCAGTCTCGGCTAAAATTCTCATTTCCTCATCATTTAACCAAATGCAATGAGCTAGTATTAACTTTTCTCCAGTCAACCCTATCTTGTCTAAATAAATTATATTTCTCATTCCCCTATCTTTTTCTACTAATTCAATTTCTCCCCTATTCTCAGATGCATGTGTATGTACCATAACATCAAATTCTTTTGCTAAGTCCCTTACTTTAACAAGTAATTCTTCACTACAAGATACTACAAATCTTGGAGCAAATGCATATTGGATTCTTCCATTCCCTTTTCCATGCCATTTTTTTAATAGACTAACACTTTCTTTAATAGATTCATCTGTATTTTCCATTAAAGCATCAGGAACACCTTCACCATAATCCATCATGCATTTACCTGTAGTAGCTCTAAAACCACTCTCATAAATAGCAGTAATAGCTGCATCAGTATGATTTACTGTTTCCATATCAATAATAGCAGTAGTACCACCTTTTATTAATTCTGCTATACCTAATTTAGCAGATATATAATTAGATTCTTCAGTATGAGAAGCTTCTAATGGCCAAACTTTCTTTTTTAACCAATCTAATAGCTCCAAATCATCAGCTTGCCCTCTAAATAAAGCTTGTGTTAAGTGTATGTGAGTCTGTATAAGCCCTGGAATTACAACTTTACCTTCTGCATCTATTATTTGAGCTGCTTCTGCATCTATTTTATGAGATATTTTAATGATTTTATTACCTTCTACTAAAATATCCCCTTTTAATATTTCTCTTTCTTTATTCATAGTTACAATGATTCCATTTTTGATTAGCAATCTTTTCATGTTTTTCCCCCTCATACATTTAAAAAATAATTTTAGTTTTGCTCCCACAAAAGTGGGAGCAAAACGTTATACTAACAATTTTAACACAAATAATACTGCTAATATATACATAAGAGGTGATACTTCCTTGCCCCTACCAGTTAGTAACTTCAATACAGCATATGATAAAATACCAAATACTAGACCTTCAGCAATACTATAAGTTAATGGCATCATTATAATTGTTAAAAATGCTGGTATAGCTTCTGTAAAGTCGTTTAAGTCAACCTTCATTATAGGGGACATCATAAATAGACCAACTATTATTAAAGCTGGAGCTGTAGCTGCAGCAGGAACAATAGTAAATAATGGAGCAAATAACAATGATAATAAGAATAATACACCAGTAGTTAGTGCAGTTAGACCTGTTCTACCTCCTTCTGCTACACCTGAAGCACTTTCTACATAAGTAGTTACAGTACTTGTACCTAAACATGCTCCTACTGTAGTTCCAACAGCATCTGCAAATAAAGCTTGCTTCGCTTTAGGTAATGTACCATCTTTCTCTAACATATCCGCTTTAGATGCTACCCCAACTAAAGTTCCTATTGTATCAAACATATCTACAAATAAGAAAGTAAATAAAACAATTAACATGTCTAAAGTAAACACCTTATCAAAGGCAAACTTAAATGCTATTGGTTTTAATGAAGGAGGTGCACTAATTATAGACTGAGGCATAGGAGTTACTCCTAATGGAATTCCTATTATTGTAGTAACCAAAATTCCTATTAATAGCGCTCCTTTTATGCCTTTAGCTAGCAATACACCTGATATAACTAAACCTATTAAGGCTAGAATAACAGTTGGGTTTTTAATACTGCCTAAAGTTACTAAAGTTGCATCGCTATTTACAACGATTCCTGAGTTAACCAATCCTATAAAAGCAATAAATAAACCAATACCAACACTAACAGCATGCTTTATATTTAGTGGTATACAGTTAAGTATCGCTTCTCTTATTTCAAATAGAGTAAGTATTATGAAAATAATACCTTCTAATAATACAGCTGTTAATGCAAATTGCCATGAATATCCCATTGTTAAAACAACGGTATAAGCGAAGAAGGCATTAAGTCCCATACCTGGAGCTAAAGCAAATGGATAATTAGCATATAATGCCATTACCATAATTGCTATAAATGATGATAAAACTGTCGCCGTAAATACAGCACCTTTGTCCATCCCTGCATCACTTAAAATAAGTGGATTAACTACAAGTATATAAGCCATAGTCATAAATGTAGTGATACCTGCAATAATTTCAGTTTTTACATTAGTGTTGTGTTCCTTAAGTTTAAAAGTTCTCTCTAAGAAGCCTTTTTCAGCTTGTAAATTAGTACTCAATACTACTCCCCCTTTTTGTATTAACACTTTTGATTACAAATTATTTCGTTATATCTCAATCTCACCCCCTTACCATTAACATCTATTCTAATACCGTTGGTAGGATTTTGAAGTTGTTAACATCTAAAAGTCCTCTATCTGTTATTTTCCATTTAGGGCTAGTTGATAATGATAAAAACGATAAATGCATAAATGGTGCATGTACTTCACATCCTAACTGATCTTTTACTACTCTTTCTAGTTGAGATATTTTTTGACTTACTTCATGTCCTGTTAATTCGTCAGTTATCAACCCACCAACAGGTAGTCTTAACTCTTCTAAAATTCTTCCCCTATTTGCTACAGCAATTCCACCACCCATTTCTACAACTCTATTAACTGCTAAAACCATATCTTTTATATTAGTACCTACAACTAAAATATTATGGGTATCATGTGCTATACTCTCAGCAAAAGCACCCTGTTTTAATCCAAAGCCTTTAACAAAAGTCTTTCCTATGTTTCCATTTCTTCCATATCTCTCTATACATGCCATTATTAAAATATCTTTATTAATATCAGGCATAACTTTTCCATTTTGTACTTTTAACTCTTCTTCTAAGCTTCCTGTTAAGTTTTGGTCAGGTATTAGCTCTATGCATCTTACTTTAACTTTGTTTCCAGATGCCTCAATTTCTAAATCTGCATCATTTATTAAATTGCATTTTACAGATCTTTTAACGCTATCTGGATATGTATATTTAGGTATATCTATTAATAACTGACCATATGATGCTACCAATTTACCTTTAATAAATACTCCATCTACCTTCATTTCTTCCAAATCTCCGATTATAGCAATGTCAGCAAGTTTTCCCGGTGCTAAAACTCCTCTATCTTCTAATCCAAAATAAGTTGCTGGATTAATAGTTACCATTTGTATAGCTTCAACCGGGTCAACACCTTCCTTTATTGTTCTCCTAACAATTTCATTCATATGACCCAGCTTTTCTAAATCTTCAGCAACCATATCATCTGTAGCTAGAATACATCTTCTTGAATCAAGTCTATCTTCAGTAACTGCACGTATACACTCAGCCATATTTTTCTGAGTAGACCCTTCTCTCATAAACACATATACACCTTGTCTTAACTTCTCTACACATTCTTCTTTAGTAGTCGTCTCATGGCATGAACACTTGCTCCCTGTAGAAATAATGTGGGCAGCTAATTCTCTGCCAAATAACTCAGGAGCATTACCATCTACTATTTTCCCAATATTTTTAGCATATATAGTTGATGCTAGCAAATCCGTTATAACTTCAGGGGTATTCCTATATACATGTCTAGCATTACTAAAACCTTGCAATTCTCCTATGCCTATTACATTCGGATACCCCAAAATCTCTTCCATATCTTTTGATGTAATATCATATCCGGCAGTCTCTAATCCTGGGCAGTCCGGAGTCAATGCTGGTACAACTAGATGTACATGATTAGGCACTAAACTAGCTTCTTCAGCCATAGCCCTTATGCCTATAGGCCCTAATGCATTACCTATCTCATGAGGATCGGCAACTAAAGTAGTAGTACCAGAAGGTATAGATAATCTAGAAAACTCTGTTATTGTAAGCATACTGCTTTCAAAATGCATATGGGAATCTATAAAACCAGGGGATAAATATTTCCCCTGAACATCAATAACTAAAGTGTCAGGTCCGATTAATTTATCAGCATCGCCTACCATTAGAATATATTTACCTTTAATAGCTATATCAGCAGTATAAATTTCTCTTGTTAATACATTGATAACGTTTCCCCTGTATAAAATAATATCAGCAAATTCCTTATCAGACATCAAAGCATCTATTAATTGCCTATACTCCATTGCCTGTTTAATTGTTAATGCATCCAACCTAGCCCTCCCCCTCTCCTAGTCGTTCATATATTCCCTATATACATCAACGTTATCGACAATCCCAACTATAGCAGCATCTATGGGCGCTTGTAACCTATCAGCAGCTAATCTTGCAGCAGCACCTCTTGAATAGATTACTATCTCACCAATGCCAGCACCTACAGTATCGACAGTGATTAATGGATTTCCAGAAGGCTTAAAATCAAGATTTAATGGCTGAGTTACCATTAACTTGCAACCTGTTAGCCTTTCATCTTTCCTCGTAGCAACTACAGTACCAATTACTCTTCCAATTTGCATTGTACCTCTCCTTTGGTTATTTCTTTCTAATCTTTAATCCCAATTCTTTTGCTGTGTCTTTAGCAAGCGGGGTAATAATAGTTCTAGCAGATACGACAATTTCCTTTTCTTTTTTAGCAATATTAATAACATCCTTTTCAGTTATAACACCTTCAAAAAAATTCATATCATCAGTTATATCTTCATTAGTCTGAATTTCGAAGGCTTTATATGACTTAAATTTGTCAAGAAGCCTTACTATAAAATCATTTTTGTATACTTCAGTAACGCCCATTTTAATTAGCTTAGATAAATAATTTTCTATCATTTCGTTTAAGAAAGGATTTTTTGCTTTTGATCCCATTTTAGTTCTACAATTTGTAAAATCAATAAAAACGGGTTTGCCAAACCAAAGCATATGCCATATAAGGCTTGTAATAAAATCATCCTGCAAACCCATTACAAGCTTCGTTAAAGTATTTTGAGTCATCATAGGTACTATTACACCGTCAAATTTGTAAAAAACATCTAAGTTTGCTATCGTAACATTATTAAATATTTTTTTCGGACCCAATCGTGACTTTAAAACATCCATTCCAATAATCTCTTCAGCTACTTCTGATAAAACTACATCGTAAGTAAATCCATATCTTTTTAATTTGATTAACTTATCAACATAATCATTAAGACCTATGTTAGTCCCAGTAAATACTAGAGCCAAATGAACAGAATTAGTCTCTATAAAATTTTTTTCAGTTTCATCCTTTCTATCTTCATATATGTTACTTGTTTTTTTAAAAAGCTCATTTATTACACTTTTTGTAAATTCATATTTATCCATTTCAGCACCCCTTATTATCTATCACTGCTACCATAACATAATTATTATCAGGCTATTGATTAGCTTATTGTTTCTAACTAAAAAAATAATTATGACTCATTAGGAGAGTATGGTAGCTAAAATGGGATGAAAACTATTCATTTTTTAATAATACTCTCTCAACTTCAGAATGAGGTCTTGGTATTACATGAACTGAATGCAACTCTCCAACTGCTCTTGCTGCCTCAGCACCAGCATCTGTTGCAGCCTTAACAGCACCTACGTCTCCTCTTACCATTACAGTAACTAATCCATAACCAATTTTTTCATAACCTACTAATGTAACATTTGCTGCTTTAACCATAGCATCAGCAGCTTCAATAGCTCCCACTAAACCTTTAGTTTCAACCATACCTAAAGCTTGACTCATATAAACTCCTCCTTTATTTATTTTCTTTTTCTTTTTTCTTATTTTTTGATTTATCCTTGATTTTGTTAGATTTTTTATCTTTCTCAAAGTTTTTCTTGAATTTTTCTATTAGTTTATCTACCTCTTCATGAGGTCTTGGTATTACATGATATGATAACACAGTACCAACTCTATTAGCTGCTGATACTCCTGCTTCAACACTAGCCTTCACAGCTGCAACCTCACCTGCTATTTGTATAGTCACACTAACGGCCTTACCAGCACCAATTACTTTCTCATATCCTACCAATGTAACATCAGCCGCCTTACTTGCCGCATCTAATGCAGTTATCGCTGTTGTTAAACCAACCGTTTCTATTAAACCTAATGCTTTTTTCAAAACTACACCTCACTTTCTTTTGGCTCTTTACTAGAATTACCATTTTCTTTTTTCTCTCTACTTTTGTTTTAGTTTTAATGATAATTCCTCTAAAGTTGTAATGGTACTTTTTCTATTTATAATACTGCTTTCTTTTTTATGAGTTTTTCTCGTTAAATCTTCTAATGTTATTTTATTCACTACTCCAGATCTATTTTGAGTATTGTTCTTCTTATGAAATATTTCTAAAAGTATCTGCTCCTCTCTCTTGTTAAGATTATGAGAAGTACTACTGTATGCCTTTAAATTAGCTTTATTTTTATTACCTGATTTTTCTAAAATATTGTTAAGAATTACATTTGTCAACGAATTTACCATGTTCTCACCACCACTAATACTCTAAAATCTTATCAACTTCTGTATGTGGCCTTGGTATCACATTTACCGATATAATTTCTGCAATTTGGCTAGCCGTTTCTTTAGCGTTTTCTACAGCTGCCTTAACAGCAGCAACTTCCCCTTCGACCATTACAGAAACTATACCAGAACCAACGAATTCAAAATCTACTATTCTAACATCAGCTGATTTAACCATCGTATCTGCCGCTTGGATTGCAGCTACTAAACTCCTTGTTTCTACCATTCCCAATGCTTGTTTCATAATTTATACCACCTTTTTATTTAATATTGGGAAAATATTTTGTAATTTCTATATTTTCATATCTAGGAATCTTAGCCTTTTCAAAATCTACTCCCTTTTTTTCTAATGGTTTTGTTGCATCTATACCTATTTTATCGGTAGTCCCTTTATAATTATGCGATGGGTCTAATACAGAGCCATTAGCTCCTGAAATAATAACTAAATCTTTTGATGCTTGTACTCTAGTCGCTAAAATTCCTTCAACTTCACTCGTGTTAAATATATCAACATCATCATCTACAACAATTACATGCTTAAAATCATTATTGCATCCTAAGGCTGCTAAAATAGCACTTTTCCCATCCCCTTCTTTCTTTTTGTTTATTGAAACTACTGCATGAAATCTATATCCTCCTCCAATTGTTACGTTAACATCCTTAACATCTACAAGTTTGCTTAAACTAGTATAAAGTTCAACCTCTCTAATTAACCCATTAGATAAGTGTTCTTCTCTACAAGGGAATGATACTTGAAATATTGGATTATTTCTGTGCATTACAGCAGTTATCTCAATAATAGGATGAGAATTTGCTCCTCCATAGTATCCCATCAATTCACCAAACGGTCCTTCTATTTCTCTTTTTTTCGGAGGTATTATTCCCTCTAATACTATTTCAGCATATGCAGGAACTTCTAAATCTACTGAATGACATTTTACTAACTCTAATGGTTCTCCTCTTAAAGCACTATCTATTTCGTATTTGTCAACTCCGAAAAATTGACTACTTACCTGAGATGCCAATAGAAATTCATAATCATATCCTAGAATTACAGCAACCTCTAAAGGTTTATTTTGATTTTCTAAATTCAATAGTTGATCTTTAAGTTTAGGAGATGCTACAAGTATACTCAACCTATTACCACCATTAACTTGTAATCTTCTAACTGCAGTATACCTTTTATTAGTTTCTGGGTCTTTAATAACAACAATCCCTGCAGTTATAAATGATGATGAATCTTTCTCGTGAAATGTAGGAATAGGAAACATCCTTGGAAGATCAATATTTCTAGTTATAATATTTTCTTTTACAGGGCCTGTATTTAAAAGTCTAGTTGGTTTAGGATTGGCAATAGCATCTATTATTCTATAAATTCTATCGCTATGAGTTAGGTTGAGCATATTGTAATATATATTTCTATCTCCAAACATTGCTCCTACAACAGGAATCCTATATCCCTTAACTTTACTAAATAACATTGGTCTAGTATTGGAATAATATTTTAGCACCGCACCTAATTCATATTCTGGATCTACTTCTACATCACAGATTAACAAGTTTCCGTTTTGTTTAAGCTTCTCCAAGCTTGCTCTTAGCATTTGCCTTTCCATATTATCCCTCTTTTCTAATTTATTCTCCCCATCGCTTTATTAAATTGTGATTAATTCCAAACTGATCCAAAGTCCTACCTATAATTGAACTAACAATATCACTTATAGATTGGGGATGATTATAAAAGCCTGGAGATGCAGGCAAAATGGTTACACCCATTCTCGAAAGTTTTAACATGTTCTCTAAATGTATAGCGCTTAAAGGAGTTTCTCTAGTCACTAACACTAATCTTCTTCTCTCCTTTAATATTACATCAGCTGCTCTTGTTAAAAGGCTATCAGAAATACCATTCGCAATTGAAGCTAAACTTTTCATAGAACATGGTACAATTACCATTCCATCCGTTTTAAAAGAACCACTGGCAATTGGTGCAGCTAGATTTCTATTATCATGAAAATGAGTAGCTAACTCTTTAAGTTCATCTAAACTAATACCACATTCATGCTGCATTACATATTCTCCCATACTTGAAACTACTAAATGGGTTTCTACACCAAGTTCTTTCAATACCTTAAGAAGTCCTACTCCGTATATAGCACCACTTCCCCCTGTTATTCCAACTATCAATCTCATTCAGCTACCCCTCTTCCTAAGTCTTATGAAAAATTAGTCATTTGTCTGCCTCAATTGAGGCAGACAAATTCAAATTACTCAACTTTATTCTCTGTATCTCCTCCACCTAGCCATGGATCGATTCCCTTTTCCCACGCATCTATATATTCATCAATAGTCATAACCTTTGCAAACAAGCTCATATCCTTCAATCCATATTCATGCATTTCTTCTGTTTTTGATGCACATCCATCACTTAACGCTATTACTTTATAAGCATGATACAATGCATCGGATGCTGTACTTCTTACACATACATTAGTCCAAACACCAGTAACTACAACTGTATCAATATTCTCTTCCCTTAAATATAAGTCTAAGTCTGTATATGCAAAACCACTATGTCTTCTTTTCGGAACTATATATTCATCTTCTTGAGGATAAAGCTCTTTTATAAAATCTGACCCCCAAGTTCCCTTAACAGCATGAACAGGTCTTACTCTAAAATCTGCATCATTTTTTCTATGCGCTTCTTGTATATGCACCAATACAACATCGTCATCTTCTCTATTTCTTACCCATTCAAACAATCTCTGCAAATTAGGAACTATTTTTTCCCCTCCTGGGCACCTTAATGGAGCTTTCTCTCCAATAAAATCATTTAACATATCTATAACTAATATAGCGTGTCTAGGCATTTCTATTTACCTCCTTAGAATTTTATTAATCTTTCTAATTTACCTTTGTTTTGTCTTTTTATAAACTTACCATAACCTTCGCGACCTACAATGCCCTCAGTATCATCATAAACAAGCTTGCCGCGAACTACAGTTTTAACTGGCTTACCCTTTAGCTTAAATCCATGGAATGGTGTGTATTTAGCCATTGTATACATCTTATCTTTATCTATTGTCCATTCCTTTTCTAAATCTATAATTGTAAAGTCAGCATCAGAACCTATAAACATAGCACCTTTCTTAGGATATAATCCATAATGTTTAGCTGGATTTGTACTTAATACTTCTACTAATCTGCTTAATGAAAGTCTTCCCTTGTTATATCCTTCACTTATAATTACAGGTACCATTGTTTCTACACCTGGTATTCCTGGAAAAGCTGTCCATATATTCATTCCCTCTGCTTCCTTTTCTGTAGGTATTTCATATGGTGCATGATCTGTCGCTATAAAATCAACTCTTCCGTCCTGTAATGCCTTCCATAATATTTCATTATCCTCTTTAGTTCTTAATGGAGGAGCTATCTTTGCGAATTGCTTAAACTCACTCATTGCATCTTTATAATTTAGTGTCAAATAGTGAGGACACGTTTCAGCAGTTACATCTAATCCTCGCTTCTTTGCTTCTCCAACTAAAATAGCTCCTATACCTGTACTCATATGAACTATATGAAGCCTTGCACCTGTCTCCTCAGCAAAGCTTATTCCTAGTTGAATAGCTACTTTTTCAGCTAAAGTCATTCTGGCTTCAGCCCATGCAGGTCCATCCATACGACCTTCAGCTTGGAACTTCTTAACATAAAAATCACACATAGCAAAGTTTTCTGCATGAATACCTATTGGAAGACCTGTTTTAGCTACAGCTTTAAAAGCTTCTAACATCTCCGGATCTGTTACTCTAGGATAAGTTGGAACTGAAGGTGTCATATATACTTTAAAAGCGCACACCCCATAATCTGCCTGCTCCTCAACATTATGCAACCATCCATTTCTCACATCTTCTCCAGTAACTCCGCCCCACATAGCATAGTCTACAATTGCTTTATCTTTTATAGCCTCTAATTTATGCTCTAAGTTTTCTACACTTCTTACAGATGGAACTGAACAACATGGCATATCTATTATTGTTGTTATACCACCACTTGCTGCTGCCGATGTACCTGTAAGAAAATTCTCTCTATGTGTAAAGCCAGGGTCATTTATATGTGTATGTGAATCAATACATCCAGGTAATGTTAAGTGACCTTCTGCATCAATTATTTCCTTAGCATCAATACCATCTAAATCCTGTGTAAAACCTGCAATTTTCTCGTCTTTAACTAAAATATTAGTTAATATCGTATCGTCACCTTGTGGGATACGAGCATTTTTAATAATTACATCATACATTTTAAATCCCCCTTGTAATATTATTTAATTAATTGTCAGCCAACGTAATACCTAATCATCAACTGACAACCAAAAGCCATCATGCATTAACTATTCATCTACTTCATTAAATGTGTCTCTAATATCTGCTCTTTTCTAAAATTTTCTAGTCCTAAATAATACTCCAATGAGTTTAATAAATGTTCTAATTTAACTGGACCTACTATTTCAGAACCAGTAACAGCTACTCCATATCTTGCCGCTTCCTGTTTAACAAAGTTATATGCTCTATAAAGTGGTGTTTGAGTGCAATCAAACATATTCATTGAAACAACTACCCCAGATCTTTCTGGAAATTTAATGCCAACTGCTCTAACTGTTGAAAAACCACCACTAGGACCTCTTACTGATTTTGCTATCTTCTTAGCAATGCTTAAATCTTCAGTAGCCAAAAATACATTATATGCTGTCAATCCTTCTGTATCTGCACTAACAATTGTAGCACCTGCCGTTGGATGTAAAGCTGCAGGACCAATATCTGGCTTTCTTTCATCTGTATGAGCTACTTTTTTAAGCCCTTCATATTGCCCTTTTCTTATGAAAGATAAAGCCTTCCTTTTTTCACATCTAGCATTGTGTCCTGAAAAATAAACAGGTACTTTGTATCTTTCATAAATTTCTTTTCCAATCTCTTCTGCTAATTGCACACATTCCTCTAATGTAATATTTTTAAATGGAAATATAGGTATTGTATCTTGAGCACCAATTCTAGGATGAGTTCCTGTTTGCTCTTCCATATTTATTAATTCATATGATTTACCTGCCATATTAAGCAGCGCTTCTTTTAAAGGCTCAGGTTCACCAATTAATGTTACAACTGTTCTGTTAAAATCATGCTCTGGCTCATAGCTAACTAAGTTTACGCCCTCTATGTTTCTTACTTGATCAACTATCGCCTCTATAACTTCCTTTCTTCTGCCTTCACTAAAGTTAGGAACAGCTAATATGTACTTCTTTTCTTCTGACATCCCACATCCTCCTCACTTTTCAGTTGATTTATGCTTTATTAAAATACTATTTCTTTTCACTGTTAACCATTCCACATATTAGTGCTATAACCTTTGTAGTTCTTTTACAAAACTTGCCTTTCCATTTACATTTTTTATCCTTATAATTTGTTATTTTTTTATAAATTTTTGAATAAGTATATATGTACTTTACAACGAGCCAAAATATACAACTTGTGTAATTGTGTATTTTAAACAGTTACAAAGAATTTCTAATTTTTTCATCATTTACACATTAACTAATTCAAAAAATATAATAAAGGGATTTCTTCCCATAAATGATATAATGAATATAATCTATCCATTCCCAATTGAAACAAATTTCTATTTACAATCTTCAAAAAGGGGGATTTCTACATGGGGCTTCGTTTAATTGATTTATCACAAGAAATTTATCAAGGTATGTCTGTTTTTCCAATGCATCAAAAGACTTTTATAATGACAAATATGACACACGAAGAGAATATGAAAACTACTGGAAGCAAAACTTTAGGTTTCTCTGCCAGAAATCTTTTAATCAGTGAACATGGAGGAACACATAGTGATGCAGTATGGGAATATAAACCAACTGGAGATACTATCGATAAAATGCCATTAGAATATTTTTGGGGAAGTGCAATCTGTATAGATGTATCATTTGTACCTGAAAGCAGAATGATAGAGCCAAAGGACTTAGAAAAAGCCGTTAAAAATTCTAAACAAGAAATAAAACCTGGAGATATTGTATTATTATATACAGGTCATTATGACAGAAACTTCGGTACAGATAAATGGCAAACTACATATACAGGATTAAGCTATGAAGGAGCAAAGTGGCTTGCTGAAAAAGGAGTAGTCAACATAGGCGTAGATGCACCTGCAATTGATCATCCTAAAGACTTAAATTTTTCAGGACATCTAGTTTGTGGTGAGTATGATATAACAAACACAGAAAATTTGTGTAATCTGGATAAAATAGTAAATAAACGATTTTTATATTTTGGACTACCATTAAAAATAAGAGATGGTTCAGGATCACCAATTAGAGCAGTTGCATTAGTTGAAGAGTAAAGGAAAAAGAGTGGCAATTAAAATATTCATATGCCACTCTTTTCTTCATTTTGCAATATTTTTTTAATTTTTAAAGCTACCTCTAAGTTTAGTCGGTCTTTTGCATTTTCTAAATCCATACCAGTTATATCATTAATTCTTTGAATTCTATAAAGAATAGTATTATAATGTGTGAATAGTGCCTGAGACATTTTTTTAAGATTACCATTATATTCAAAATATGCTTCTAACGTTTTTACTAAATCTGTAGATTTTCTTATATCATATTCAACTAAACATTTAATAGTAGTATTGTAAAATTTCATAAGTTCTTCTTTTAAAGAGTCATGACATAAAATTTTATATATACCTAAATCTTCAAAATTAACTACACAATTTTCATCTAAAATATCACCTGCTCTGATAGCCTTAATTGTATCCATATAACTTTTATATGCATTCATTAAACCTGTGTATTGTCTGCCTATCCCCATTCTAAACTTAAATTTACCTAAGCTCTTTCTTAATAACTTTTCTACTTTATTACTAAATATCTCTAACTTTAGATCCATTTTTTCATTATCATTAAAAGATAATAATACATATATACTATCGGTCTTATTTGTAACAAGACCATTAATATTAATATCTCCTATAAGTTTTTCTATTGAATTTGCCAATCTAGTAATTTTCTTTTGAAATGAATCATCAGATAATGCTGCATCTTCTGCATTTGTACTTCTATTAATATTAATTACTGCTATTACATATTTATTATCTCGATTTAGCTTAAATAATACCGCTCTTTCTACAGCTTCTGCTCTTCTTATATTATCCAACGATATTAAGTCTTCAATAAATTCATATTTATGTCGATTTTCTACCTCCATTACTGATAATATTTTCAGTATTTCTAATGCTATTGTTGTTGAAGCTGATTCTAAAACAGAAAAATCAAACCCACCTAGTGGGGTATTTGTAGACCATGTAAAGATATAGCCATAAAGATGATTCTTAACAAGAATTGGCATAACCATTCTTTTTATGTACTTCCCTTTTATTAACTCTGTGCTTTCATATAATTTATTATCTCTATATTTACTTGAAGATTCTTTATAAAATTTTTTTAGATTTTTTAATAATAAATTCTTAGTTTTGTCATCTTCGCAGTCAAATTTTATTATTGTTTTTTTAGGAAATTCTAAATCAACTAGTACTGGATTCCTAACACTTTCATATACAACCTCAGTTATTTTTTCAATACTAAAATTGTTCATCATTGCATTCATCAATTTTTCATGTATTTTTTCTAACCTCTGAAGTAAAGATGCCTGTTTATTAAATATTTCTTTAAAAATCGGTGTCATAATATCTGAAAAAGGTGTAGCATAATAAAGATCAATAATTGGGAAATTTAATTTATCAGCTAATTCAATTACTTCTTTAGACAAAGACTCTATATAAGGATAAATCTTAATCCCTATGCCTGCTAATTTTTTCTCTGAACACTGTCTAATAAATTTTTTCTGCTCTATTACATTTTCCTTTCTAAAGGAATAAGCTGTTGTTAATAACAACTCCCCTTCATGAACCCAATCTAAAATGTCAGGGTCTGCCATAATATTAACTCTTGAAACAGTGTTCTTTATACCTTTATAGCCAGCAATAAGCTTGCAATTTTTCATACAGTCCATTTTTAAAATATCTTCTAACAAAATACCATTTTGCCTAACCAATATACTACACCTCTCTATAACTAATTATGTTAATATTTTGACATTTTTGATTGATTTCCTTCTTACAGATTAAAATATAATTCTCTAAAACAAAAAAGGATGCAAAACTGCATCCTCATTTTTAATTTATAAAATCTACAACTTTCATCATTCTAATTAACATTGTAGCAGCTTCTGCTCTTGTTGCATTATCTTTAGGTACAAACGTATTATAAGTTTTACCTGTGATTATACCTTCTTTTGAAGCTATCGCTACAGATTCCTTAGCCCAATTTGCTATATTAGATTTATCATCAAATTTATTTAACAATGTATTTAATTCATTATCATCTACAGTTATATTTTTACCAGCTACTTTTAATGCCCTAGTAACCATAGCTGCCATTTCTTCTCTACTTATAGGATTATATGGTTTAAATGTACCATCATCATAGCCAGTAATTAATCCCTCATCAGCTGCTGTGCTAACAGCTTTTGCAAACCATTCTTTGCCTTCTATATCTGAAAATTTACTACTGCTTATCTCATTAGTTTTCAAGCCTAATGCTCTTACTAAAAGTGCTGCAAACTCTGCTCTTGTTATGTTTTCATCAGGTACAAATTCATTTTCATTTTTTCCATTTATGATTAGCTTCGAAGCTAGTATCTCTATATTATCCTTAGCCCAATGATTTACAATATCTTCAAAAGTCTTCTGACTTTCAATTAATGTATAAATACTGTTACTCTTTCTTTTCAAATAAGCTACATAGTTCCCATTTTCATTAACAATTTTAGTTGGTACATGAATAAACGTATTATTTTCTTTGTCAAACACTACACCTACAACTTTATTAACATCTACTGTTGCATTTAATGTAATTTTTCTAGTTACATATTTTGATTTAAAATTATTTATCTCTATTTTATTCTGTTCACTATCAGAAGCTTCTATTTTAAACTCTACAGGTGTAGTTAGCAACTTCATGTTTTGCTTCTTAGCAGCATTTTCTATTTCATTTATTATTTGCTTTGAAGGCTCTTTTATTATTATATCTATACTTATATTTTCATCTTTTAACACATTTTTGATCTCATTCATATCAATTACATCTACTGGTAAAATATATTCTGCCAAATTAGATTTAACCATTACTGACATATCATCATCTTTTTCTTTAAGAACATTTACTATACTGTAAGGTAATTTAACTTCAATATTTGACATTTCTTCTTCTATAATATCAAAACTATCACTTGCTAAATTATTAATAGTTTCTAAAGTTTTTTGTTCATCATAAATTATCTGATTTATTATTATTCCATCTTCTAATACTTTCTCTTCTATAGATTTTTCACTTTCTTCTTTTAATAATTCTAAATTCTCTTCAAGATTTTGTGGTTCTTCTTGAATAATAGGTAGCGGTATTATTGGTATCTGAGGTTGAACATGTGGTTGTTCTTGCTGTTGTTCTTGTGGCTGCTCTTGCGATTGTCCTTGCTGATCTTCTTGTGTTTGTTCTTGATTTATTGCTTCATTTACAGTAAAAGTATCTGTAAAACTTAAACCGTTCCAAATAACAGTTATTGTGTAATCTCCAGCCTCAAGACCCTCTGGGAAATTAAACGTAAATTGAGTTGAATTTATCTCGCTATTACTTATAGTAACTCCACCATATCCAGAAATTGTTAAAGAAGGTTTTTTATCTGTTGTGTTAAAAGTCAACCCTTCCCCTGTTACTAACATTGTAAAAGAGCTATATCCAAAATCTTTTTCCTT
Organism: Caloranaerobacter sp. TR13; assembly: GCF_001316435.1. NCBI lineage: Bacteria > Bacillati > Bacillota > Tissierellia > Tissierellales > Thermohalobacteraceae > Caloranaerobacter > Caloranaerobacter sp. TR13. The sequence continues at coordinate 24,774 of NZ_JXLL01000013.1, read as the reverse complement.
AGGAGATATTGCTATCGAACGAACAGCTACTAATATACTTGTTTCAAGCTCATCACCATTTCCATCAACTACTTTTATTGTATGTGTACCTTCTGTTAAATAGCTTTCATTTGGTATTGTAAAATTTAATTGTGAAGTTGAAATAATGTTCACATTGCTGATTGGATTATTATCAATAGTTAAAGTTGTATTACCCTGAATAAAGTTTGTATTAATACCAGTTATAGTTATTTCTTTGCTTCCCAATTCATCCTTGTATACTGATGAAGGAGATATACTGCTAATTCCAGCAGTATTTACTTTTATTAACGCACTGCCTTGAACAACTTCATTTATTGAACTACTGGATGTAGTTATCTTAATTCCATAATTGCCTTGTGCTGTTATAGTATTAGGGATTAAATTAAAAGTGAGTTTGGTATCACTAACAACTTCTACATTAGAAATTGTAGCTTCTGATATAGCTGTTTGTTGATCATCTAATATTTCTATTATAGGTACTGATTTTGAAAAATGAGTCTTATCGCCTATTACAGTTATTGTGATCGGTGTACTGCTTGCATTAACAATAGTGTTTGGGGAAACCGATACTATTGTAGGTGAAGTTACAGTAAATTGATAAGTAGCTTTATCTGAACTAGTATTACTATCTCCATCAATATCTATTACAATTGTATAATTTCCCGCACTTAATCCTTCTTTTAATGAAAAGCTTAAATGTGTAGAATCTTCAACAACTACTGTTTCAGTTTTACCTGTTAGCTCTTGAATTTCAACCGTTGTTGTTCCTTGTCTAAATAATGTATTTGTTCCTGTTATTTCTACAGTCATTTTTTTGTATCCTTCAGGTATATTATTCCCACTTACAACATCTGAAACAAATTCCACGTTTGTTATTTGTGGTGCAACAACTGTAAAAGTATCTTCTACTATCTGACTACCTGTCACAGCTCTAACATAATATGTTCCCACTGGCAATCCTGTTTCCAACTGAAAGCTTATATTATTACCATTAGATACATTTATATTCGAAATATAAGTTGCTGTTATATCAGTACCACCACTATCAGGATTTCCATTATATAGATTTAATTGTGTTATTCCACTTGAAAAGCTTGTATTAGTCCCTACTAAAACAAAATTATAAGGAGATATATAACCTACAGGAATTTTATCTAAATCTAATCCTTGGTACTGAAGTGAAGCTGATACAGAGTTTACTGATAAAGTCGTTTGCACTACTTCATTTCCCGTACTAACTTCTACAGTATATACTCCTGGTTCTAAACCACTGTTTAATGAAAATGATAAACTATTTCCATTATTAACAACTATAGCACCCACAATATTGCTTTTTCCTATAATACTAACTGTTGTTTGGGTTTGACTAAAACCTGTATTAACTCCAGTAACATTAATAGTAGTTGTAGAATAACCCTCACTTATACTATTAGGTGAAATTGAAATAGATGGTGTTTCTCTTACTTCTAAAGCATTAACAGCAGTAACAATCTCATCATCTGTAGTAACTCTTATCGAATATGTTCCAGAAGGTAAGCCGTCTTTTAATTTAAATGTTAAGTTTGTATTAGAACCTACTGATGTAATAGAATCTACGTAATTCATTACTTGATTCTGACTGTCTAATATTTCAACTGAAGTTTTTCCTAAAGTAAAATTAGTATTAACTCCTGTAACAGTTATTTCTTGATTACTATAATCTTTTGCTAGACTCGTTGGTGAAATACTGCTAATTGAAGGATCCCCTATTATTATAGTCCCAACATCATAAGTACCCTTTGGATCTACTATCCTTATATCGTATACACCATTTGTTAAACCTGTTCCTAATGTAAAACTAACTTCATCTGCAGTTGAAGTAACACTACTAACTTGTGCAGTTTTAACTACTGATCCATTCTGCATTATATAAGGAGTGCTATTGCCTGCTGTAAATGAATTTGGTGATGTTATTGTAATCCTTTTAGGAAGAGATGAACTGCTTACAGCTTTTGGACTAATAGTAAAAGTAGATACAGCTTTAACGGTATTAAATACTGCAAATTGTGTAAAGATTATAGTAAAAATTATAGCAAAAGCCAGTAATTTATTTATAAAATACTTTTTCATATTTATTCTCATCTATTTTTCACTCCCATCCTTTTAGAGTATAAAGATGATACTGTGGGCTAAGTAGCCCACAGTTAATATTATTGAAGTAAACTTAAGTCTATAATCCATTCTGATGGTGACTGTATAGCGTCTTGTGTTACAGTAACACTGTAGTTTAGAGGTGAATTAATAGCATAATATCCCTCTGACGTTGTTATATCAGTCACTGCCCATGTTTCTCCTGAATCAAGCTTGAAAGTAAATGTGCCATCTTCTGATGTCTGTATCCATCTCTTTTCAACTGAAGTATCTATTACTCCATTAACAACTGGTTGAATTGCAACCCATACTTTTCCACTTAAACTTGCTCCATTTTGTTTAACTTGTCCCATTACCTTCTTCTTAGTTTCGTTATTGAAATCTATTACTATGTTAAGTTGAGTTTGCTCATCATTAACAGTAAATTCTTGTTCGATTTCTGTCCAATATGAAGGTGTGCCAAAGTTCTTAATTACATAATCTCCTGTTCTTAATCTAGTTTCAAATACATACTCACCATTGTTAGCACTCTTCAATTGAACAGGCACATAATGCTTAGTTCCTTTCTTATCTAATTCAATGTCTATCCAAGCTTCTTGATCATTTAGTCCTGTATTCTTGATAATTATTGTAACGTTTGGTCCCGGCTCTTTGACTTCAACATGAGTCTGTTGACCTTCATTTACAGTAAACTCAGTATAAGGTTTATACCATATTCCATTACCAGATACAGCTATTACTTTATATAAACCTGGCTCCAATCTAATACTAAACTGTCCATTTTCATCAACATTTACCCATTTAGTATAGTGCCAATAAATATCATCAGTATTATAATACTTTTCTTCATTTATCCTTAATCCATCTAAAGTAAGTTGATTTCCTTCATTATCGTATCTTGCAATTCCTATCCATCCGTAACTTAACACCTGTTCTTGCCCATCTATATTAGCTGTAACTGTACCAATAACATTAGGTTCGGGTGGCGTTACAACCAATTCGCCATTAACTACATTTTCTGAGTCAATTAAAGTTCCATCATGACCTATAGTAAATCTAATATCTGTTTCATAGTTAAAATTATGTCCATATACGTTAACTACTTTATATTCACCTGGTTCTAAGTATATTTTAAATTTATATTCACCATCATAATTTTTGTATTCGATCCAGTATGCATTGTCCCAATCATTTATACCCGCATCTGCTGGTTTAATTGTTAACCATGCTTTATCAGTCACTTGATTTCCATATGAATCTTTAACTATACCTACAAGATTAGGAACTGGAGGCTTAATTTGCAATAATCCATTTTGTATTACTCCATCAACTGGTGAGCTTATATTCTCTCCATCTACTGTAAATGGTATATATATTCTTTGCCATAAACCAGGTGCAGATATATTTGTTACTTTCCAACTACCATCATCTAATCTCAACTCAAAATACCCATCTTCATCAGATTGAATCCATTTTACATTACTCCAGTCATGTTCCTTCGCACCTGCTGGTTTTATAGCTATATGAGTATTAGCAAGAATATTTCCATTTTCATCTTTTACATATCCTCTAACATTCGGTTTTTGTTGTTTTACAATAAGTTCTCCATTAACTACATATTCATTTTGAACAAGATTACCCTGGTTATCTACTTCAAAGTTTATGTTTAGCTGCATCCAAGTATCTTTTCCACCAGCTTCTACAACCTTATACTTACCAGGCTGTAATACTAAAGTAAATTGTCCATTTTGATCAGAATTAGCCCATTTATCATCCATCCAGTTGTCGTAATCTACTTCCCAATTATCATTTGCTGGCTTAATTCTCATCCATGAATTTTGAACTATTTCAAATTGTTCAGTTTCTTTATTATACTTCATTACATAACCTATAACATTTGGTCTAATCTCTAAAGAAGATATATCTGCTAATTGACCATTAACAATCTTGAATTCATAATTAACGCTAACCCATTTACCATTTATCCAAGTATTATTTTCATTCCAATATCCTCTTGTAGAATAGCCTGTTATCCTATAATCTCCATCATTTAATTTAATTGAAAACTCTCCATTGTCATTTGTATTTGTGCTAAACCATCTGTTGTAATAATAATCACTGTTGTAAGCTATAGTACCGTCATCACTAAATTCTTCATCTACTATTCGTTCAATATTAACCCATGCATCCACTTCTGGGTTACCATCTTTATCCAAAATTCTACCTACTACATTTGGTACATAATTTACATTCAGTTCATAAGTATCATTATCTGCGTTATAAGTTACAATATCTGCATAATTAGATTTACTTAATGTGAATTCAATACCTAACTGTTTCCAGCCATCTGGTGTACTAACACCGATGATCTCATATTTGCCATCCTCAAGATATCCTATAAATTGACCAGTGTTTGTCGCACTTGTGTACTTAACATCCATCCATATCTCATATTTCCAAGGATTCTCTTTATAATCTTCATAATTAGGATCTTGTTCATCTAGTATCTTTCTAATACCAATTCCTACATAATCATTATTAGTAATGCTTATGTCTCCGATATTCAGATTACCTTTAACATTCGGTCTTAACACAATGTTATCTGTTAAATCATTGATAATAATTTTCTTATTAAAAGTTATCCTACGTTCTTTTGTATAATCAGAGTAATATTCTCCTTTGTCTAAATCATCATCAATTTTGTAAGAAATATCTCTAATAATATATTCTCCATCTTTTAAACTGAATCCAAAATATCCTTCTTCATCTGTTTCTGTTCCATACCACTGCGTATAATCGGCTTTTTCAATACTAATAAATGCATTTGGTATTGGATTACCATCAAAATCTAATACTTGTCCATTAAAGTTTGGCTTAGGCGGTATTATTATTAAATCCAATGCAGGTGGCTCAATTAATATAGGATTATTTCTATCAGGATTAAGTTCTATATATTTTCTTGGTGTAGAAATTGCAAAGGCCTCATATATTTTAGCTTCATCTAAGAATACACTAAAACTTCCATCTTCTTTTACATGTACCCATTTTTCGTATTGCCAAGGTGCTTCTTTAAATTCTTCATCTGAAATACCATATTCTCTTAGGATCAACCAAACTTGATTAAAATCATCATCTTCACCTGCATATTGAGCTCTGCCATCAAAAGGTATTCCTTTATTAGTTTGAACATCTATTTTCTTAAATACATACCCTTTAACATTATCTTGTGGTTTTTGAATTATTAGATTAGTAATACCTTCTCCATCTGGTGTAAGTCTTACTTCAAGGTTTCCATTCTCATTAACTATATAAAATTTTATATTAACCTCCTGCCATATCTGTTCATTTGGATTCCATATACCTTTTACAAGGTACTCTCCCTCTTCAAGATTTATTGCAAATTCACCATTTTCATTTGTACCGAATCCCATATATTCACTGAAAAATTCACCCTTTGCTGCATCAGGAAGTTTTTCTAAATCTACCCAAGCATTAGGTATAGGATTATTATCTTCATTTAAAACTTGTCCTAATACATTAGGCTGTTTTATAGTAATAACTACTTGTAGTTTATTATCTATAGTATGTGCTTCAGTTACTTCAAACTTATAATCCAAATCTTTCCAATCACCATCCTTTTCATAACCATCAATCTTATATAATCCAGGCTCTAAACTTAGGTAAATCTTGCCGTCTTTATCTGTTTTTCTCCACTCTTCTATAGAGTTCTCTATTCCACGTATTGGAAGCCCATACCCTGATAAAGGCGTTCCATCTTCATATACTAAAGAAATTACTATATTGCTACTCTCTTGCTTTATATTATCTAGGTCTATTACATAAGCATTTTCTCCTGTATAATTTGAATTTTCATCTAAAATTATTTTTAAATCCATATTCTCTACTTTTATTTTTTCATTAGTTTTTTCGTTAAATGCCCACAGATCATAAAAATTATAAGCTCCAGGTAACAGATAAAATTCAAATGTACCTGTCCTAGTATATGAACCTGGCTCAACAGTTTCACCGTTATATTCAAAATTAAATTCTATACCAGCTTCACCTTTATAAATTTGTCCGTCTTGAGTTAGTTTTATCTCAAGATTTGGTAGTGGTATTTGTATATTTTCTAGTGGATTTTTATCATCAACTAACACTATTTCCCCGTTTAGAACTTGGAATTGTTTGTTTACAAAGTAAAGTCCTCCATTTTCATTTTCATTAAAAATTTTGGACACAGTTGCAAGATAGTAATTGCCATCATCTAAAGCTATACCAAAATTACCAGATGGATCTGTCATCGTGTCATAAAAACCATTATTATCATCTACAATAACTACATGACCGTTTTGTAGAGGATTACCCTTTTGGTCTATAATATTTCCGAATATATTGGTTAAAGGAAATGTTATTTCTTTATCTAAGTATATAGATCCTTCATTATTGACTGTAAATATATATTCTTCTTCAGGTTTTATATGAGTAAATCCTAGCTGTTTGCCAATAACTAAATACTCGCCAGGAGCAAGATGTATTGAAAAGCTTCCATCTTCATTTGTTCCAACAGTCTTTCCAAATATCCTAAATATTTCATCATTTTGTACATCTTTATCTTCTATATAAGATAAATAACTAGTATCAATTATTAATAATTTATCTGTATAAAGCTCTCCCTCTTCTCTATGAACATTACCGAATACATTATCATTTGGAATTTGAATATCAAAATTAAAAATTTCTCCATCAGCCATATATGGAACTTCTATATTTTTATCAATACTAATTGATTTTTCACCATTTCCATCCCAAATTTTTAAACTTACTACCTTATATCTTCCAGGCTCTATCCATCTATCAAACATTCCATTTTCATCAACATAGATAAAATCTACATAATCATAAATACTTTCATTTTCGAAATCGATCATTGATAAATCTAAATCTTCTGGTACTAAAATAATCTCAGCACCTTCTATATTGGATAATATATTTCCTTGTTGATCAATTACATTCCCTTTAATATGAATATCCATCTTAAGTTCAGTAACCTTTTCATCTAAAATATGACCTACTTTATCTTCAATATTTTTTACTACAAGTAAGTTGCCATTAAAATTACTTTCTATAAAATACAACTTAACTTCATAATAAGAATCAGTATTCTCATCACCAAATAATTTAATCATATCTGGATATACTCCAGTTGATATATCATCTTTTTTAAGCTCAAAGTTGTACTCTGATATAGAACTTCCCCTAACCATATCATCAAAATTTACTTTTACTGTATAATACTTAGTACCATCTATTATTTCTTCTCCATTAAACCATGTATTAGGATTTGGAGGACTATTATCTACTCTTGCTTCCCAAAGCTGTTCAGATTTTTCTGGTATTCCATCATCATTCTTATCATATACAAGTTTAACTAAGATTTCTTGATTGTTTATTTCTTTATCACTAAAATCTATAAATAATTCACTATTTTCAGCCTCATAAGAAAATCTAACTATTTCTTCATTACTATTCGGGTCTTCATTTGTAATAGTTTCTCTATACCCTAGTTTTGCAATGGTAGTAGGTGTTTCTGTATCTTTAGTCAATAATTCAATATATAATTTGTCTTTATAACCTGTAAAATTTTCTAATGCAACATCAACAATTGGATTTTCTTGAATATCATAAGTTAATTTATGTGCGTTTATCCAATAGTCAGTTGATTGCCAGTAAAATACAACTTCAGTATTTTCATTATATTTTAAAGTTATTTTATTTCTTTCTCTCTTATCTACAGGAATAGCTGTTAATTCATCATCAGTTTTCCCTTCTAATGTTTCACCTAATTCAATATATTCATCAGTATTATTCTTATCAGAAAAATGACCATATAGTTTATAGAATCTATACTTTGGATCATATTCTTCATGGAAAACCACTTTAAAATCTACAGGTTGTCCAATCTCATTATTATTTTCATCTACTATTACCGAACTGCCTTCAATCGCTATTTGTTCTGAATCAACAACATTAAACAATTCAACTTCTATAGTATCATTATCATAATACTCATCTTTTGCTATATTAAATTCCGGTGGTTCTGGTATCCAATAGAATTTTATACTTTTATTTAGATAGTTAAGTTCTATCTCATTTTTCTTTGCTGCATATACAGGTATTGCAGTCCTTGCATTTTCTGACTTATTGATAAAATCTTCATCAAGTCTAGAATATTCTTCGCCATTTCTAGAATCAACAAAGTGCCCAAAAAGTTCAAAATCTGGTGTATAAACATCTTGCCCATATACATTTTCTATTACACTTTTAAACTCAACTTTAAATTCAGTGGCTAGTTCTTCAATAGGTTGTTCAAATTCATCTAAAGGAATAGATTTGCCATAAACAACTGTAGTTACTGTCTCATTAGAACCTTCGCCATTATATTCAGTATTTAGCAGTTGAATATGTAAATCGTCTCCAAAACCCATATACTGTGCATCTGCATTGTTAATAATAAATTCTGGTTCATTTACTTCTATGCTGTATGCTACACCTAAATTAAAAGTAAACAGATTAAATAAAAGTGCTAAAACCATTAATACTGAAGTTGTTTTTTTAGATGCATACTTAAGCATCTTTCTCAAATTTTCCACCTCCTAATCTAAAAAAAATTAAAAAAACCTAGTACAAACGTACTAGGCAAACTAACCATAAGAATATCATAAACTTACTTAACCATGAAAACAATTTCATGGGCAGCCTGGCAACCATAGGATATTAATCCTTTAGGCCCATAGCTTTGCGTCCTAACCTTTCGGTTAGTTTGCCAAAATATTCATTTTAGGATATCTCCTTTAACTCTTGCAAAATATTTATCGACATAATTTAACATTTTTTTAACCTAAAAGTAAAAATTTTATCAAAATCTAAACAAAAAAGGATGCAAAACTGCATCCTTTAAGCCTTAGCTTTTTCTTTTTCTTTTCCTTTAGCTGGCACTACGTAAGCTAGATAATATACAACAGGAACAATAATAGCTCCGCCAACAATATTACCTAAAGTAACAGGAATTAAGTTCTTGATCCAAATTTGTCCCCAAGTAACTTGAGCTCCTAAAAATTTACCTAAAGAAATAAAATACATGTTAGCTACACTATGCTCATATCCTGATAAAACAAATAGCATTATTGGGAACCAACAAGCAAATATTTTAGATATTACATCAGTAGCTCCTGTTGCTAACCAAACAGCTAATACAACTAACATATTACATAAAATTGCTCTAAAGAAAGCTTGGCTAAATGTCAAACCAACTTTTCCAGTAGCAATCTTCACAGCTAGTTGAGTTGCTGGAGCATCTACTTTATAAAAACCAGATTTAACTACAACTACAGCTAATAATATTGATCCAATAAAGTTTCCTAAATAAACAAAAAACCAGTTTTTCAACATTTGATTTAATTTAATTCTTTTATCCATTAAAGCTAATGTCATAAGATTGTTGCCTGTGAACAATTCAGCCCCTGCTATTACAACTAACATAAGTCCTACAGGGAATACTGCAGCCCCCATAAATTTCATAAGTCCAACATCAATATTTTTTAATGTTTGCATAACTGTAATATCAGCCTGTGCACCAAAACCTATAAAAATACCTGCAAAAATACCTAATAAAATCATTTGTAAAGTTGGTAAATTAGCCTTTTTTATACCAGCATTAATAGTAGCTTGTGCTATTTCTGGTGGTGTCAATATTCTCTTTTGCATTTTATTACTCCTTTCTATTCATTATCATTTATTATAACTTCTAATTCACCACTATTTGGGTCAATTAGAAAACCATGAACCTTAACATCCTTAGGTATAAACGGCGAACTTTTTATTTTTTTAACTACCTTGATTACGTTTTCCTTTTCATCTTCTATTATACCTGTCCAATTTGCAAAATCAACCGAATCTATAGCTTCTCTAGGAATTCCTCTTTCTAACATCTTTCTTTTTATATCCTCTAAACTCTGCTTCACCATACCACAATCCTTATGGCCTACTACAAAAACTTCCTTTAACCCCATCATAATCGTTCCTAAAGAAATACTTCTTATGACATCATCACAATTATCCCTAATACTGTTACCAGCATTTTTAAGAACCTTTACTTCTCCTCTTTTAAAGCCCATTGCTTCTTCAACTAATCCAACTAATCTTGTGTCCATACATGTAAAAATAAGTACTTCTTTCTGCGCATGTGAACTTATTGGTTTATCTTGTCCTCTTTCTCTTTTTGCTCTAACATATTTTTTATTATCCTCAAGTATCTTTTCTAAAATTTGCATGATACCCTCCGTTTGTTTATTTTTTAACAATCTCACGAATCTAATTATACTAAATATCTTTCTAATAATCAATTATTTTTTTAGTTTATTAATAATGAAACTTTAATATAGAACTTCAATTGCATCTCCTACCTTTATCTTGCCGCCTTTTAGAACTTTTGTAAATATACCTTCTTTAGGCATTACACATTGTCCAACTTCTTTTGTTATAGCACAACCCGAATGACACTCCTTGCCAATCTGGGTTACTTCTTGTATCGTTTCTCCAATTTTCAACTTAGTCCCTACAGGTAATTCATAAAGTTTTATTCCTTCAGTAGTAATATTTTCAGCAAACTTTCCACTACACAGCCCTTTTATTCCTATTTTTTTCATCTTTTCAATGCTCTCCACCCCAAGCAAGCTAACTTGTCTGTGCCATTTTCCTGCATGAGCATCTCCAACTAACCCAAAGTTTTCTTTAAAAATACCTTCAGGTATAGGCGTTTTTATTACACCTTTCTTCTCGCTTATATTTATAGCTACTACTTTTCCTATACTTTTCATAACAATCACTCCTCAATTTTAATACCTACTATAATCCCCAGACTTACCGCCAGTTTTCTTTACAAGCATAATATCACTAATCACCATATCCTTATCTACTGCTTTGCACATATCATATATAGTAAGTGCTGCTATAGAAACTGCCATAAGAGCTTCCATTTCGACACCTGTTTTTCCAATAGTCTTGACTTCTGACTCAATTTCAATTGCATTATCTAGAATATTAAATCTTATATCAGCTCCAGTAATGAATATATTATGACACATGGGTATCATATCACTCGTTCTTTTCGCTCCCATTATACCGCCAATCTGTGCAACTGAAAGTACATTACCTTTTTTTATAAGACCTTCTTTTATTAAATTGATAGTTTCTTTTTTCATACTAATCTTACCTTTAGCAATTGCTGTTCGTTTAGTATCATCCTTACTGCTTATTTCTACCATATGTGCTAAACCTTTATCATTAAAATGTGTAAATTCCATATTAACCTCCTATTTGAACCATATTCTTATTTATACAAGTACCATCTTCTAAATTATGTGATAGGGGTTTATTTTTTACTTTTTCACATATTATGTCTCTTAAGTTCTTACCTTGCCTTAAAGGAGTTTTTAGATCAATTTCTTCATTTGAATGTAAACAAAGCTTTAATTTGCCCTGAGATGTAACTCTTACTTTATTGCATGAATCACAAAATTTACAAGAAATCGGATTAATAAAACCAATTCTACCTTTAGAATTTGGTATTTTATAATAAACTGCTGGTGAATGCAGCTCTGAATTAGGAATCCTTATTAAATCAGGGATTTTTTCAAGTACTATTTTGTTATTTATAAACTTTTCAATAGCAAAATCTCTCACTTGTCCTATCGGCATTAATTCAATAAATCTTACATCTATACGTTCAGTTAAAGTTATTTTTGCAAAATCTTCTATTTCATCTTCATTAAATCCGTCTATTAAGACAATATTTAATTTAATAGGTGATAATCCTACTTTTTTTGCTGCTTCAATCCCCTCTAGTACATCTTTTAGTTTGCCTCCACGAGTTATATACGAAAATTTATTTTCTCTTAAAGTATCTATGCTTATATTTACTCTATTTAATCCTGCATCTTTTAAAGACTTTGCGTATTTTTTGAGTAAAATACCATTAGTAGTAATAGCTAAATCTTTAATGCCTTCTAATTTTGCTATACTTTCAACTAGCTCTATTATCCCTCTTCTTATTAATGGCTCTCCTCCAGTTAACCTAACTTTTTGTATACCTAAAGATTCAAAAACTTTAACTATTTCTAGCAATTCTTCGATTCTTAATACATCTTCATGTGATAATTTACATATACCATTTTTAGGCATACAGTATCTACACCTTAAATTGCATAAATCTGTAACAGATAACCTTAAATAGTTTATTTCTCTATCAAAAGAGTCTTTCATAAATCCACCTACTTTAATTAAGTCAATTAATTATAATAATTTCTCCAGTATTTTCAAATTTATATCCACCTAGTTTTTCTACTCTTTTTTTAAATTTATGTGATTTTAATATAGAAATAAATCTTTGAATTTCTATATTTTCTAAATACTCAAATGGTATTAAAAAATCATAATCCTCATAGCCTACAGGTATAAAATCTAAATCGACGGCCCTAGCTGCTGATAAAACTCCCATTCCAGTAGTTGCTATTCCTGTCTTTACTGTCATAGCAACTGACATATGCGTACTCGTTTCTTTATGGTAACCTCTAATATTATTAGGATCTATTTCGAGCTTTCTAAGATTATAATCTAATAACAATCTAGTACCAGAACCTTTCTGTCTATTTATAAAAGTTACACCGTCTCTAGTTAAATCGTTAAATGATTTAATATTATACGGATTGCCTTTAGCAACAATAAATCCTTGAAGTCTTTTAACTCCTTTAATTATAGCCATTTTATTTCCCGGGAAATATTTTTTAACGTATGAAATATTATACTCCCCTGTATTTGGATCTAATAAATGTATTGGTGATATATGACATTCCCCTCTTCTCATAGCCATAATACCACCCATGCTTCCTACATGTCCCGATGAAATTTTCATCATATCAGATATAACATCCATAATTAAATCATGGCTTCCTATTGAAACCAATCTATTCTTTATCTCTTTTTCTGATTTTAATAGCTTTATTGGTACTTCTTTACCTGACTCTATCCCTTCTATGTTTTTAGGTATTTCCAATATACCATCTGCTCTAACTAAACTCATAGTAACTCCTGCACCTCTAACTAAAGGTGTAGCTATATATTTACCATTTATATATCCTAAAGTTACTCTGACTAATTCTTTATGTTTTAGAGATGAAACTATTCTTTTTGATAAAATTGCGTTAACATTGTTAGGTTCATCAACATCTGTTCCCTGGAATTCAAAAATCAAAGGTTTTACAAATGTTTCAAATGCAAGATATGCTGACACAGGATACCCTGGTATTCCAATAACTGGTTTATTATTTATTAAACCTAATATTGTTGGTTTTCCTGGCTTTAAAGCAACTCCATGAACAACAACTTCTCCAAGCTCTTTAATAACTTTAACTGTATAGTCTTTAGAACCTGCTGATGACCCAGCATTAACTAATAAAATATCATTATCTTTTATACCTTTCACTATAGCTTCCTTAAGTAAATCATAATCATCTTTTACTGGTTTATATCTATTAGGAATACCTCCATACTCTACGATTAATCCTTCAAAAACTCTTGAATTTGATTCTAAAATTTTACCTTCTTTTAATTCTGATAATTCTTCAACTAATTCTGAACCTGTTGGTATAATACCTACCATAGGCTTTTTGTAAACCTTAACAGTTTTAATTCCTCCTGAAATTAATGCCCCTAAATCCACAGGTCGAATTTTGTGCTTTGATGGAATAATCATTTCTGTAACAATAATATCTTCTCCAACAGGTCTAATATGCTGCCAAGGATATGCTGGCTTTATAATTTTTACCTTGCCTTTATCTATTTCAATTACATCCTCTATCATAATTACTGCATCATAAGGTTCTTTAACTAAATTTCCTGTATTAATATATTCAAAATCTTTTCCTTCAATCAAAATAACAGGGTTTACTTCGCTTGCAGTATATGTTTTTTCTGCTTTAACTAATATACCATCCATTGCTGCTGCATTATAATGAGGAGCTGAAGTTTTAGCATATATCGCTTCAAATGTTAATCTTCCTAGAGAATCTAGCACATTCACTTCTTCATAATCTGGCTTTTTAATAATCTTCTCAAAATATAATTTTCTAGCTTCGTCTACATCCAAATTTCCTATATAAATTTTTCTATCAATACTCAATGGAAATCCCCTTTCCATAAATATTTATATCTGTCCCCTGTTCCCTGTCCCCTAAAGAAAATATACTTCCCTTTCTTCTCCTCTATATAAACCTTCTTCATTAGATTTAATTATCACATATCCATTTGAATTAGATAATAATGTAATCATCCCTGATTTCCCATAATTAGGTTTAGCAAATATTTTACCTTGCCTTTCCTCTAAAGTTACCATTTGATATGTTTCCCTACCAGGAAATGAATGTATATTGGAATCTATAACTGCATTTGTTTTATTAATTTCATACGGCATGTCCATAATTTTTCTTATAAAATATTCAACTAAAACTTTAAAAATTATAATAGAAGACACAGGATGCCCTGGTAATCCAAACACTATTTTCCCACAAACTTCACCTACCATAGTAGGTTTTCCTGGTTTTATTGATATGCCATGTATAAAAACACCTTCACCTTGAAAAGAATTAATTAATTGATAAGTATAATCCCTATTACCAACAGAACTACCTCCAGAGATAAGCACAATATCTGATAATTCTATAGCTTTTTCCAATTCTTTTCTTAATAAGTTAAAATCATCTTTTACAATTACTCTTTTTACAACTTCTCCTCCTATTTGTTGAACTAAAGCACTAAGGCTATATCCGTTGATATCTCTTATTTTTCCAAAGTCTAATCTTTCATCTAAGTCTATCAATTCATCTCCAGTTGAAATAATGTAAAATCTAGGCTTTTTATATACTTTAACATTATTTAACCCTACAGCTGCAAGAACACCTATATCTTGTGGTTTTAATCTCTTTCCACGTTTTAAAATAACACTACCTTTCTTTATATCATCACCAACTCTAATTATATTCTCACCTGCAGTAATTGGTTTTAAGACTGCTATTGTATTGTCATCAATTATCTCTACATTTTCTATCATTATCACTCCGTCTGCTCCTTCAGGAACCATACCACCAGTTGGTACGTAAACTGCTTCTCCATATGTTATTTTTAATTCAGTTTTACTTCCCATTTCGACTTCGCCTATTAGGTTCAAAAAACTCGGTATAGTATCAGTTGCTCCATGGCTATCGCTACTTATGATTGCATAGCCATCTACTGTAGAACGGTTAAATTCTGGAACATTTACATAAGACATAACATCTTCAGCTAGAACTCTTCCTAAAACTTTTGTTATTTCAATTTCCTGAATATCTAGCTTAAAATCTTTAAATTTTTCTACAATCATTTTTTTTGCATTTTCTACAGAAACTACTTTAAAAAACTCCATTAGAAGAACACCTTCCCATCCTGCAAGCAAATTACTTCATCACAAATTTTTTCAATTTGTTTTGGATCATGAGTTACTATTATCACTGTCGTACCTTTTTCTCTTTTCATGTTTACAATCTCTTTTTCAATAATAGAAACAGATTTACTATCTAAATTTGATGTTGGTTCATCTAGTATTAACAGCTTTGGATTAAATACCATCCCTCTTGCAATTGATACTTTTTGTGATTCACCACCAGACAAATTAGTTGCCATTGCATCTTTTAAATAATTAATTTCAAACCGATTCATAATTTCATTAACCATTTTTTTTCTTTTATGTTTAGGTATTTTTCTAAGTTTTAAAGGGTACTCTATGTTTTCGTATACACTTCTAGCTAATAGTTTAGGTCTTTGAAAAACTATTGTCATTTCTTTCAAAATACTTTTACTTAGTTGTTTACCATCATATTTCACTACACCATTAAAATCACTATCTAAACCAGCTACTATATTTAGCAAAGTAGTCTTACCTACACCATTCTGTCCAATCAAACCTGTAACTTTACCCTTTTTTATTTTTAATTCACTTATATTTAAAATATTTTTGTCACCATAGCTTTTTTTAATATTATATAAGGAAACTTCCATATCACTCCTCCTGAGTATAAGTGTAGATTATATTATTAGCTAAAAATGAAATTATTAATAATACAATTCCTAAAGCTATAGCTTTCGAGTAATCTCCCATGGAATTAAACATAGCTATAGATGTTGTAATAACCCTGGTATGTCCCTTTATATTACCTCCAACTATCATAACTGTACCAATCTCAGAAATAGCTCTTGAAAACCCAGTAATTACATTTAGTAATATATCTACTTTTAGCTCCCTTATTATCAGAACTAATATATCTATTCTATTTGCACCTAATGTAATTCCTAATTTCTCAATTTCCTTACCTCTTAATTTTGATAAATTATATGTTAATCCTAAAATTAGTGGTGTAACCAATAGTGTTTGAGCTATTATCATAGCTGTAGGAGTATATAATAACTTTAAAAAACCCAATGGACCTTTCCTAGATAAAATGATTGCTACAACTAGACCAACTATAACTGATGGAATACTCATTAATGTGAAAAGAATTCTTGTAAATAATTTTTTACCCTTAAAATTTTTTATTCCTAAAAAGACCCCTATTGGAACAGTAATTAATGAAGATAGAATAGTAGAGGTAGAAGAAACAAATATTGTTAGAAATATTATTTGATATACTTCTCTGTCAAAGCTTAATAAAAGTTTTATAGCTTCCTTTACTCCATCCAAAATATAATCCATAACTTCTACCTCCTTGTTAGTAGTTCGCTATTCGTCACTCGCTATTTGATATTCGATATGTCGAAAAGCCAATAGTCAATAATCTAATTTTACATTCCCTATCCCTGTTCCCTGTCCCCTGTTCTCTGTTCTCTATTCTCTGTTTCTAGTACCTAGCACCAAGTACCTATTTTCTGCCATTTGGTACAAATAGAGGCATTCCAAATTTGTCTTTACCGTACTCTCCAATTAACTTCTGTGCTTTATCTGAAAGCAGCCAATTCATAAACTTTTGTGCTCCTTCTAAATTAATATTATCTTTCTTATTTGGATTAACTAAAATTATACCATACTGATTAAAAAGCTTACTATCTTTCTCTACTAATATACTTAGATCTATTTTATCTCTTAGATTTAAATAAGTAGCTCTATCTGTCAATGTAATACCTCGCATTTCATCAGCCATCTTTAGTACATAACCCATCCCACTACCGGCTGATATATACCAAGCACCACCTGGTTGGATACCTGTCTCCTTCCATATTTTTAATTCTTTTTTATGTGTTCCAGAATTATCTCCTCTTGAAATAAATTTATACTTGTTTTCTGCTATAGCTTTAAAAGCTGCAACTATATCATTAGATTTATCCATAAACTCTACTTTTAGACCTTTGGGTCCTACTAAAATAAAATCATTATACATAACGTCATGTCTTTCAAGCCCATGTCCTTCTTTCACAAATTGTTCCTCATCTGGTTTAGCGTGTACTAATAATACATCCGCTTCACCATCTCTTCCCATTTGTAACGCCTTTCCTGTACCTACTGCAATTACTTTTACTTTAATACCTGTTTCATCTTCAAATTTAGGTAATAAGTAATCTAATAACCCACTATCTCTAGTACTAGTTGTAGTAGCTAATATAATTGTATCTGAATATGCTGTATTCTTTTGATTTTCTTGTGTATTACACCCTGCCAATAAAACTAAAATCAATACTATACTTAACAATATAGTGATTTTTCTATTCTTAATCATCTGTAATCTCCTCCGAATTTTATATTTCTATAGATTAAAAAAAGCAGTCCTAGAAAGGACTGTTAGGCTGTTGACAAGCTTAATTTTTTAATACATGAAAACAAAAGCCTTTGTTTGAAAGAATTTAGTTTTTTCTTTCACATAAGCACTATTTTCATATATGATTTGTTTTGTCAACTGACCCAAATTTTCCTTTCCAAACACGGGAGGCATAAAGATTTCTCTCTATACCCATCGGCTTAATATCCATAGCATAGCCTTAGGATATTAAGCTCGGAAAATTTGAATAGATATTCATTTTTTTACCTCGCGCAAAACCGATCAATGTAATATTAAGCTCTCTTGCTATATCTATAGCTAAACTAGTTGGAGCTGATCTTGAAATTAGTACCGGTATCTGCCTTTTAGCAACCTTAATCAATATTTCCGAAGAAATTCTACCGCTAGTCAAAATCATTTTATCTTTCAAATCTATATCATCTAATAAAGCTCTACCTAAAATTTTATCTAAAGCATTATGTCTTCCAATATCCTCTTCAAATAATATTATTTTATCTTCTTGACATAATGCACAGCTATGAACTCCACCAGTATTTGCGAAAAGCTCCGACTTTTTGTTAAATATGCTAACTAACTTTATAATATTTTCTTTCTTTACTGATATATTCCCCTCTATACTTTTACTTTTAAATGAATCCATAACATTATAGAATATAGTTCCTTTCCCACACCCGGTAGTTATAGTTCTCTTACCATATAGCTTTCTGGCTAAAATACCTTTGTCTTTTGTATAAACATATGCATGTCCATTATATTTATCTATTGAAATACTAGCTATATCTTCCTTTTTATTTATAACCCCTTCTGAATGTAAAAAACCTATAGCTAGATATTTAAGAGATTTTGGACTGCATAAAAGCGTAACAAATTCTTCATCATTTATAAAAATAGTAAAAGGATACTCAACAACTATTATGTCTGTATCACCTCTATTTTTTTGACCGTTCAATCTAAGTATTTTATATTCTTTTATATCATCCATTCTATCAATCCTTCTAATTATACTAAACATTTACCCCTATTCCCTTTTTCTCTTGCAACACCTTAAATTCATTAAACTCTTCTATTGTATTTAAATTTATAAACATATCCCAATCAGGACTAAATTTGCGAGCAATTACCTCATTTACTATATAAAAATCTAGACTTTTAACTAATGAAAAAACCGACCTTCTCCCCCTATTAAGCTGGCATTCAATAGCACTAATTATACTTTTAGAATAAAAAGCATTTAATGGCTCTATCCAGTCGTTAACTTGTGTGATACAACCATGATAATTACCGTTATCTAAACATTTTTTCATATGCTTGATATAGTTTATGTTAATAACAGGCATGTCACATGCTATAAAATACACATATTGACTTTTTGCATTCATAAGACCTGAATGTATTCCACTTAAAGGGCCCATACCTTTTATAATATCAGACACAATTCTACAATCAACTTCACTATAATACTGAGGCTTATTAGATACAATAATTATGTCATTAAACTCATCTTTAAGTTTTTCTATAATCCATGAAATAAGCCTTTTCCCATTTATATTTAATAACTGTTTATCAAATCCCATTCTAGTACTTTTACCGCCAGCCAGTACTACAGCACTTCCGAACTTTTTCATATTAATCCCTCTATCTAGCACATTCACGTGTTTTGCCGGTCATAATCTCTAGCCCATGATGTACAGAATCAATAATATATTCTAAAGATTCTCTTACTGCCTTAGGACTTCCTGGTAAGTTTATTATCAATGTCTTATTCCTTATACCTGAAATTCCACGAGATAACATAGCTCTAGGAGTTATCTGAAGGCTATAATACCTTATAGCCTCAGATACCCCTGGTGCAAATCTGTCAATAGCTTTCCTCGTAGCTTCTGGTGTAACATCTCTAGGGCTGAATCCAGTACCTCCTGTTGTTAAAATTAAATCAACACCTAATTCATCTGCCATATAAACTATTTCTTTGTATATTATATCCTCTTCATCTGGAAGTACGACATATTTTTCTACTTTATAACCTTTTTGTGTGATCATATCGTTTATAACTTTACCACTTAAATCTTCTCTTTCTTTCTTATACCCTTTATCACTAGCAGTAATAATACCTACTTTAAACATTCTATCCACCCCAAGGTAAATTCATATATTCTTGCATTCTTCTTTCATATTCTTCTTTAAATAGTTTTTCGTGACTATCTTCCCATTGAGCCAATATTTCAAAAATCTTTTTGGCTCCTTCATCATCAGCTCTTTCAGCTGCTTTCCTATAGAATTCTGCATAATCTTTTTCAATCAGATATGCCATTCTCAATATTGTTAAATCTGGAATATCTGATTCCTGTAAAGTTGTATTTAAATGTTCTGTTTTTTCACGTTTTTTAAATATTTCTCTACTATTAATATCAAGTTCCTTTGAAATATCTTTAAATCCCTTAGTCTTCTCATAGCTATCTAATTGTTCTTTAAGAAATTCATAATGCTCCATTTCAACTTCTGCTAATTGTTCAAATAAAGCTTTGCTTGTTGGATTTGAGAATTTCTCTGCCTTTTCCTTAAAAAAATTATATCCTTCTAACTCCATTTGCATAGCATATTTCAATATCGAACTATAGTCCATTGCGCTACCTCCTATAACCTTTCTATTTTAACTGCACACACCTTAAGCTCTGGTATTTTAGCAATTGAGTCTAGTTCTGTATTAGTTAGGAAGTTAGCTGCACCGTCTGCAAAGTGGAAAGGCATAAATACCACATCTTCATCTATAATATCGGTAATTTTAACTTTAGTTGTTATTTCACCACGTCTTGATGTAACCTTTACCTTAACACCATCATTAAGGCCAAGTTTATTAGCAGTAGCTGGATTTATTTCAATGTATGACTCTGGTGATAATTTGTTCAATCCTTCCACTCTGCCTGTCATTGTTCTTGTGTGATAATGATACAATATCCTACCTGTAGTTAAGATAAACGGATACTCTGAATCAGGTATTTCTGCACTTTCTATATAATCAGTTGGCATAAATAAACCTTTACCCCTAGCACAGGAATCTTTGTGTAAATATTTAGTTCCTGGGTGGTCTTTTGTTGGACATGGCCATTGTAATCCTACCTCTTCAATTCTATCGTAACTTATACCACCATATTGAGGTGTTACAGATGCTATTTCATCCATTATTTCAGATGGATGTGAATACTTTTTATCATATCCTAGCATATTCATTATATCCATCAATATTTCCCAATCAGGTTTTGATTCTCCAACTGGTTCAATAGCCTTTCTAACTCTCTGCACCCTTCTTTCTGTATTAGTAAAAGTACCATCTTTTTCAGCAAAAGATGCTGCTGGTAAAACTACATCAGCAAGCTCTGCTGTTTCTGTTAAGAAAATATCTTGAACAACTAGAAAATCTAAATTTTCTAATGCCTTCTTAACATGATTTAAATCTGGGTCAGATAACATTGGGTTTTCACCCATAATATACATGAATTTAATATTACCTTCTTCTGCTTCATGTATCATTTCTGGTATTGTTAAGCCTACTTTTGATGATAATTTAACTCCCCATGCCTTCTCAAATTTTTCTATTACCTCTGGTTTAAATACTTTTTGATATCCTGGTAAGTCAGCTGGTAGTCCACCCATATCACAAGCTCCTTGAACATTATTTTGTCCACGTAATGGATTTACTCCTGCTGATTCCTTACCTACATTACCACATAATAATGCTAAGTTAGAAACAGCCATAACACCATGTGTGCCAGTTCTATGTTGAGTTATACCCATAGCATAATAAATTCCAGCCTTGTCAGCCTTAGCATATAACCTTGCAGCCTTTCTAATATCTTCAGGATCTATACCACAAATCTCTCCTACTTTTTCAGGTGTATAATCTTTAACTAGTTTTTCTAATTCTTCATAGTTTTCTGTTCTTTGTTTAATATATTCTTTATCTTGCAATTTCTCTTCTATAATTACATTCATCATACCATTAAATAGAGCTATATTTGTACCTGGTCTGATTTGTAAAAATACATCTGCATCCTTAGCTAAATCTATTCTTCTTGGATCTGCTACAATAATCTTAGCTCCTCTTAATTTAGCTTGCCTCATTTTTGCTCCAATTACTGGATGATTTTCTGTTGTATTAGAACCTGTAACAAAAATTACATCAGCATTTAATATTTCCTCAATACTATTTGTCATAGCACCGCTACCTAGTGTAGTTGCAAGACCTGCAACTGTAGAGGAGTGTCAGAGTCGTGCGCAGTGATCAACATTATTTGTTCTAATTAGTGCTCTGAATAATTTTTGGAAAAGATAATTTTCTTCGTTCGTACACCTAGCAGAAGTAAGCCCAGCAAAAACTTCTGAACCATATTTATCTTTAATTTCTTTTATTTTATTAGTAATAAGTCTGTATGCTTCATCCCATGTTGATTCAACAAATTTACCATCCTTTTTAATTAATGGCTTTGTTAATCGGTCAGGATGATTAATAAAATTATATCCAAATTTACCCTTAACACATAATAACCCATTGTTAGATGGACCATCTGCAGGTTGTACACCAACTACCTTGTTATCTTTTACAAGTAAATCCATTTGGCAGCCAACACCACAATATGAACAAGTAGTTCTTACTTTTTTAGTCTCCCATAATCTAAATTTCTCCTTAGATTTAGGCATCAAAGCACCTACTGGACATACTGATACACAATTACCACAAGATACACATATAGAATTTTCAATACCTTGTTCAAACGGAGTAGTTACATGTACCTTAAATCCACGTTCACTAAATCCTATTGCATTAGTACATTGCAATTCTGAACAAACTCTAACACATTTACCACACATAATACATTTATCTTGGTCATTATAATAAAATGGATTTGTTTTATCAGTAGGGAACTTCTTTCTGTCCCCTTCAAAACTAGATTCTTTGATATCATACTCATAGCAATAATCCTGAAGTCTACAATCTCCTGATTTTTCACAAGTTAGACAGTCTAGTGGATGGTTTGCAATAAGAAGTTCTAGTATATCTTTTCTTGCTTTAATAACTTTATCACTATGAGTATAAATCTCCATACCCTCTTCTACTTTAGTTGAACAAGCTGTAGGAAGATTTCTCCTTCCAACTACTTCTACAACACAAAGTCTACAAGCAGCATGTGGCTTTAGCCTTTCATCATAACAGAGGGTAGGAATTTCAATTCCTATTTCTCTACACGCTTGAAGTATCGTTAAATTTTCGGATACTTCAACTTTCTTATCGTTTATAGTAATATTAACCATAAAATCTACCCTCCTTACTTAGTCTTTTATTTTTTCTGTTATTTCTTCTAGCCCTAGTGCTTTCTGCCAATTTGTCTCGATAAACTTACCATTTTCCTTTATATATGGCTTGTCAACTTCTTCAACATTTACTAATTCTGTCCATAGTCTTCCTTTTAAACAAAGTGGTCTTCCCTCGCCTGGAGTTTTTGCCTTCACTGCAACAGCTTTACCATTTCTCTTGAGAACTTCAAAATCACAACCGTATTCACAGACCTTACATTTTACTACTTCTTTTTCAGCCTCCCAAGACCTTATCTTATTCATGTTTCTTTTATCTATTAATGCACCCGTTGGACATACTACAACACATCTATTACAAGATACGCATCTTGATTCTTCTAGTGAGTTATTTGCATCTGCAACTATTCTTGTTTCAAACCCTCTATTAGCAAAAGATAGTACTGCTCTTTCATTAATTTGTGCACATGTCCTCACACATTTGCCACAAAGAACACATTTGCTTTCATCTCTCAATATATAAGGACTTGATGTGTCTACTAGAGCTTTTCTTCTATCTCCATCATGTTCTCTAAATTTAACATCATATCTATAAGCATATTTCTGAAGCAAACACTCTCCAGCCTTTTCACAAGTTAAACAGTCATTTGGATGATTATCCAGTAGTAATTGTAATATTTCTTTTCTTGTCTTTACTGCTTTATCACTTTCAGTATAAACTACCATTCCCTCAACTACTTGTGTTGAACAAGCTGTCATTAGTTTTGGATTCCCTTCTATCTCAACTACACATAACCTACAAGAAGATACTATCTCTAAATCTGGATCATAGCACAATGCAGGTATTTCAATTCCTAATTTCTCAGCAGCTTGAATTATAGTATAATTTTCTGGTACAGTTACTTTACGTCCATCTATTGTTAAAGTTATATTCTTCATAATCTATTCCCCCTAAAGGTTACTTCATAATTATTGCATCAAATGGACATGCAGCTTGAC
The DNA here is from genome assembly GCF_001316435.1 of Caloranaerobacter sp. TR13. Classification (NCBI taxonomy): domain Bacteria; kingdom Bacillati; phylum Bacillota; class Tissierellia; order Tissierellales; family Thermohalobacteraceae; genus Caloranaerobacter; species Caloranaerobacter sp. TR13. The sequence continues at coordinate 403 of NZ_JXLL01000013.1, read as the reverse complement.
AAGCACCGCACTTAATACATTTATCTTGATCTATAATATGTCTTTCTTTAACTTTACCACTTATGCATGATACTGGACATTGTTTAGCACATTTAGTGCATCCAACACATTTTTCTGTTATATAGTATTGTAATAATGCCTTACATGAACCAGATGGACATCTCTTTTCATTTACGTGTGCTTCATATTCATGTCTGAAATACTTTAATGTTGATAATACTGGGTTAGGCGCTGTCTGCCCTAATCCACATAATGACGCTGATTTTATAGTTTCAGCTAAGCTCTCTAACTTCTCTATATCTCCAGGCTTACCTTTACCATTAGTTATTCTCTCTAATATCTCTAACATCCTCTTTGTACCTTCACGACATGGAGTACATTTACCACATGACTCTTCTACAGT
>NZ_JXLL01000012.1 GCF_001316435.1 Caloranaerobacter sp. TR13 | reverse complement strand
CATTCCACATAGTTAATATAAAACGACCCAGAGAAATATCAAGAAGATTCTACAATAGACCACATTTACATTCCACATAGTTAATATAAAACGCAGGTTGGTTAAGCTCTGTAAAACATCATAAAAATTCATTTACATTCCACATAGTTAATATAAAACTGACCCAGATATACTTGAAGAAGAAGCAGGAGCGCCATTTACATTCCACATAGTTAATATAAAACTGGCCATAATTTGTACTACTTATAAACCTTTTTTTTACCCATTTACATTCCACATAGTTAATATAAAACGATGAACTTCATTTGACAGATAGTTTTTTAGAAGTAGATTTACATTCCACATAGTTAATATAAAACACACAAGAAGATATTGAAAAACTAAACGAAGAATTTCATTTACATTCCACATAGTTAATATAAAACTGGCCATAATTTGTACTACTTATAAACCTTTTTTTTACCCATTTACATTCCACATAGTTAATATAAAACGATGAACTTCATTTGACAGATAGTTTTTTAGAAGTAGATTTACATTCCACATAGTTAATATAAAACACACAAGAAGATATTGAAAAACTAAACGAAGAATTTAATTTACATTCCACATAGTTAATATAAAACTTCTATCACCTTTAATTCTTCATGTCTTTCCCATCTATTTACATTCCACATAGTTAATATAAAACTATCTCCTACACTTTTAGCAATATAAATCCGATACTATTTACATTCCACATAGTTAATATAAAACTTCTATCACCTTTAATTCTTCATGTCTTTCCCATCTATTTACATTCCACATAGTTAATATAAAACTATCTCCTACACTTTTAGCAATATAAATCCGATACTATTTACATTCCACATAGTTAATATAAAACTTCTTTACGCACCTGGAGTAATAAACCAATAAGATCAGCATTTACATTCCACATAGTTAATATAAAACTTTGAATATCTTGAGAAAAAACCTGACAAAGTCATGATTTACATTCCACATAGTTAATATAAAACTTCTTTACGCACCTGGAGTAATAAACCAATAAGATCAGCATTTACATTCCACATAGTTAATATAAAACTTTGAATATCTTGAGAAAAAACCTGACAAAGTCATGATTTACATTCCACATAGTTAATATAAAACTTTGAATATCTTGAGAAAAAACCTGACAAAGTCATGATTTACATTCCACATAGTTAATATAAAACTACTGTAACAGGTGCTTGTCCCTCAACAATTTCGACATTTACATTCCACATAGTTAATATAAAACGACAGATACCTTAACTTTTAGTTCCTCCGGATTTTCTAAATTTACATTCCACATAGTTAATATAAAACGGTGGGGGTCGTGTGAAAATAACCTGTGTATTTTTTGAATTTACATTCCACATAGTTAATATAAAACCCTTCCAATTCTTCTAATTCTTCCAATAATTCTTCATTTACATTCCACATAGTTAATATAAAACAAGGTATTAAAGACTTAGCGGGTAATACAGGAAACATATTTACATTCCACATAGTTAATATAAAACTATAATCATCATAATAATTACTTACCACACTTACATCATTTACATTCCACATAGTTAATATAAAACTCTGGGGGGCGTATTACTTTGTATAGTGTTGATATGGTAATTTACATTCCACATAGTTAATATAAAACCTTTATTCGTTATATTATATATTTCTATAGCTTGTCCATTTACATTCCACATAGTTAATATAAAACAAAGGGATAATTTAAAAAATAGCTTGAGCATAGAACATTTACATTCCACATAGTTAATATAAAACTGGGTCTAAAGGCATTGTTTTTCCTGCACCCCAATGATAATTTACATTCCACATAGTTAATATAAAACAGCACAAGACAAAGAAACTATGAGTGAAAATTATGAATTTACATTCCACATAGTTAATATAAAACAAAGAAATAAGTATATAAAATACATGATAAATAACGAATTTACATTCCACATAGTTAATATAAAACGCTCTTGCTCATACAAGTGAATTTCAAAAAATCTTCAATTTACATTCCACATAGTTAATATAAAACTTATAACATTTGTTCGTACAATTGTCAATTCTTTTTAGATTTACATTCCACATAGTTAATATAAAACGCTTTATTCGTTATATTATATATTTCCACAGCTTGCCCTATTTACATTCCACATAGTTAATATAAAACTTTTTCTTTGCCCTTTTGCCACGTTTAGAGGCTTCGCATTTACATTCCACATAGTTAATATAAAACGTATTCTTTTCCATTATAAACATTCTTAATATAATGATTTACATTCCACATAGTTAATATAAAACGTCTATTCTTCTTTCAACTATTTCCATGATGCAATAATATTTACATTCCACATAGTTAATATAAAACGCAAAAAAATTCTAGCAATTGCTTCTTATAGTTGTAAATTTACATTCCACATAGTTAATATAAAACGAACTATTGTATTTACATCATAGTCTTGTTCAGCGTAATTTACATTCCACATAGTTAATATAAAACTTATCAAAATGTTAGTATAGCAAGAATTGCGAGAAGTTTATTTACATTCCACATAGTTAATATAAAACCTTAAATATTCAAAATTTAAAGAGTGTAAAAAATGCAAATTTACATTCCACATAGTTAATATAAAACCGGGACAATAGAAGGAATAAGGATAAGATTTTACCCATTTACATTCCACATAGTTAATATAAAACAACTGGAGTAATGAGAGATGATCTTCACGAAAAGGCTGATTTACATTCCACATAGTTAATATAAAACGATTAGATTGAGTCATAAGCGTATTGTCAATATTCGCTATTTACATTCCACATAGTTAATATAAAACTTGCTATTGAAAGAATTAAAATGTTTGAGCCGCCAAAATTTACATTCCACATAGTTAATATAAAACGAATAGAAATAGACGAAGAAAAAGGAACAACTAGAAATTTACATTCCACATAGTTAATATAAAACAAAGGAAAAGAGGGGTAAGAATGATTGATTTTAGCGGATTTACATTCCACATAGTTAATATAAAACTAAAATGTTACCTTATGCGGAAGAAGTAGAAAAACAATTATTTACATTCCACATAGTTAATATAAAACCCATTTCTTCATTATCTACTTCTACATAATACACATCATTTACATTCCACATAGTTAATATAAAACGTCCTTAAATATATAGCAGTACCAGAATTGCAACAACGATTTACATTCCACATAGTTAATATAAAACTAATTTCGCTTGTACTTCTTGCTCTAACGTAATTCCATTTACATTCCACATAGTTAATATAAAACATAGAATACCGGCATTATATCACCACCTATGCATTATAATTTACATTCCACATAGTTAATATAAAACTAGGGAAGTTGTAAGAATTGCCGACACGCTAGCTCCATTTACATTCCACATAGTTAATATAAAACCCTTAATCATGGACCACTTTATACTTTCGCATTATGATTTACATTCCACATAGTTAATATAAAACTATACTTTAAATGTAGATGTTATTGTCGACTATTATGCATTTACATTCCACATAGTTAATATAAAACTATGAGATACGAACAATGTTAATAGCGTCGGTTGGGATTTACATTCCACATAGTTAATATAAAACAATTCATATAAGCACAATTGGAGTATTAAGCAGTTATTTACATTCCACATAGTTAATATAAAACTTGATTGATGTTACTTTGACTAGTAAGACGTTGAATTATTTACATTCCACATAGTTAATATAAAACCTACTTGTAACGGTGCTTGTCCCTCAACAATTTCTACATTTACATTCCACATAGTTAATATAAAACTATTGTAGTTGGTATTCTGCAATTCCTAAAAGAAAAGATTTACATTCCACATAGTTAATATAAAACAATTTGATATTTGAATTGCAAGATGAATATTATAGAAATTTACATTCCACATAGTTAATATAAAACTTAGATGATGAACTATGTATGGCAGTATGGACAAATACATTTACATTCCACATAGTTAATATAAAACCTTAAGATTTTAGCAGAATACAGAACAGAAACGCTTATTTACATTCCACATAGTTAATATAAAACGAAAGAGAGAAAGAATATGAAAAGTTTAAAAAGAATAAATTTACATTCCACATAGTTAATATAAAACATCATCATCACCAGCTATATATTTATCGGTTGTGTCATTTACATTCCACATAGTTAATATAAAACGTGATGATGATGTCATGGAATTTCCAATAGTTATACATTTACATTCCACATAGTTAATATAAAACCCCATTTTTATAATAGCTACTTATAAGAATTTTAAAAGTTTACAGCTTATTTTAATTTAATTATAATTAGTATTTTTGCAGTAAAGCTGTAGTAGTGTTTTATGTAATATAAATTAATTGCCTTTTGATTAAGATATTTCTTGAGTTTCATAACTTTTTTAATTAAAATTACTTTACTGCAACTTTAGAATTTCTCAATTATGATTTAAAGCAAAATCCTAAAGTACTTTTCAAAAACTTATTTAATAAATCTCATCATCTATCATACCATTATACTAAAAATTATGGTTAAAACAAAATTTTCGATTTAAATAAATTATAAGGTAGATTTTGCCCATATCCATAAACGGAAATTATATTTTAAATCATTCACAATTTAACAAAGTATATAATTCCCTATGGATTATAAAAAAATATCATCAAAGCTTTTATCAATACCAATTATTTTTTTCTTTATATGACTAGATGCTTTAATTTCATAAATATAAAGAGAGTCTTCTTGCTTATTTAAAATTTTATTTACCTCATAAAGACACTTTTTCAATTTTCCTTCTGTTATTTCCCCTTCAAATACTGAATTTTGTGTCCAAATTAAATATTCTTTTAATTTTTTTCTAACTTTATTAACTCTTTTTTCACCAACATCATACGTAAGTATCACAAACATATTACCACCAAGCCTTTAAAGGTTTATATTCTTCATCGCCTATGAAATGTTTAATAAGCTTATAACATTCTAATCTTATAAACATTCTATAAGAAACTTTCCTTTTCAGTTTCCTATGTTTTATAGTTGTACCTAGTTTTCTTTCATACTCTGAAATAAATTTCTTTCTACCTTTTTCATTTAAATAACATATTCCTTCATCTATATCAAAATCATCAAATGTTATTACTCTATTATTTACTAAACTAAATATTATTGTATCAACAACGAGAGGCTTAAATATTTCTGAAATATCTAATCCTAACGAAAATCTTTTAACTGATGGCTCATGAAGAAAACTTATCGTTGGATCTAGCTGTGTTTTATATATTTCAGACAATACAGTTGTATACATTAAACTATTCCCAAAAGATATCATTGCATTTACTGGATCAGTTGGCGGCCTCTTTTTTCTTTTTTCAATACCAAAATCTGATTTTAATATTTTATTGAATGATTTGTAATAACTTTTTCTTATTCTTCCTTCTATCCCCATTAGTTCATCGATTCTTTGTACTTTTTCTATGTTTTTCCTCTCAGCTTGGATTCTCTCTATTAAATCTTCTATTCCTTCTTTATGTCTTCTCATATTTTTAAGTATGTGATGAACAGCACTGTCTACAAATGATTTTGCTATATAAAGTCTTTTTTCATAATCATTGTAATGATTTGCTTGATTTACTACTGTAAAACCCGAAACATTCTTTTTTCTTGGATAATAAGTACCAGAATAATAACCGTAATAGTTGTAAAAGCTAAGCATTATTCCGTACTGTGATAAATAGTTTATAAGTTTAGAATTTAAATCTATTTCTCCAAATAAGTGAATACAGTTTATCTGCTCAACAGGTAATGTTCTTTTATTTTCTAAACAATCTATAAAGTATATTGTATTATCTTTTCTTTTTAACCTTCCATTGCTAAATATATAAAAATCTCTTGACATAGCTACACCTCCTCTTTAGCAAAGCAAAACTCGTAGTACGCACATTTCGTGCAATATGGTAATTTAACCAATTCAGGAGGTTTTCTCTTTTGTGAAATTTCTTTAATGTCAATTAAAGCTTTTTCGATTTCCCTCTTATATTCATCAGTTAGCTCTATTTCTTCTTGTCTTTTCTCTTTTACATAGTTTATTAATCCTTTTTTCTTTATTCCTAAACTATCTAAATAATATAAATAGTATATAAGTTGCATTTTATCTGCTTTTGTCATCTTACTACTTATTTTTACTTCTCTTACATAATCATTATCTAAAATATCTATTTTAAGCATATCATCTATTAATACTTCTTTTTTCTTTAATCTTTTATAAGAATTTTCATGAATTAATTTACCTATCATTACTCTGTCGCTATTTTGTTCCATTGTTATTCCTTTTGAATATAACCATAGTTTTCTTTTACATATATAATAGTAATTTACTTTTACTCCTTGAACTTTAAAATTATTTAAATCAAATTCCATTATATCACCTTACCTTACAAAAACTGCATTTCAACATCAAATTCGTTCAAATCTTTTTTTAATCCTATTTCAAAACTATAGTTATAATCGATTACAGGTATTTTATTAAATCTACCTAGTTCGATATAATCTACTATACGTCCATTTCTTCTTGCATCTTCAAACATATATAGAGGTATATCTACTACAAATTCTTTAATGTTATTTTTTGCCAATTCTCTTTTTTTTCTATCCTTACTTGTCTTTACAATACTTTCACATTCTTTAATAAAATCTATATCTTTATCATAAATACATCTAGGTATAACTGGAACGTTTAAAATGTTTCTTAGTTTAACATCTACCTTTTCTATTTCAAATTCCCTTATATTTTTAATCTTATTGATTGTATTCCTAATTTTTTTATAGTATTCAGCTTCTTCTAATTTTTCCTTTGAATATACATTTTGAACTATTTTCATCTTCAACTCCTCATCTAATTTCTGTCCATTTAATTCTTTTATAGCTTCTTTAGATAATTGAAATATTTTGGGATCAATAATAGATTTATCACTATTACCTACTCCTGATGTATATGTATCTTTACCTGTATATACATATACATTTGTTACATTATCTTTTAATGTTCTATTTCTATATACTCTTCCCATTCTTTGAAATAAACCAGATATATCAGATAACTCTGTATATAATACATCAAAGTCTATATCAAGACTAGCTTCAACTACTTGTGTAGTTACCCATATACCACTTTCCTTATTATTTCTATCACCCATTTCTAATATTTCTCTCTCTTTTAATGCCCTGTGTTTTTTTATAAACCTACTATGTAATAAATTAACATTAGCATCTGGCAACTTATTACTTAATTCATCATAAATCTCTTGTGCCTTTTTTACCGTATTAACTATGATTAATATCTTTTTGTCTCTCCAATTTTCTACTACATGATTTATGTTTATACTTTCTTCTATTACCTCGACTTTATGTCTGAGCTGTACCTTTCCTTTTTCCTTTTTACAATAGGTTACAGGTTCATTAAACTCTATTTCCTCTTCTTTCATAAAATCTAATATTATCTGTGGTAATGTAGCAGTTACTATACTAAACTTTCCTCCAGCTTCCGTAATATATTTTAATGCTACAATTAAATATCCTATCATATCTGGTGAATACATTTGTATCTCATCTATTACAAGTTTTGAATAAGCTAAGGTAGCAAGTTTTAATTCAAATCCTTCATACTTAAATATAAAGTCTATAAGTTGATCTAATGTACATATAGTAAGTGGCATACTAAACTGTTTTGTTTTATCATAATAATCAATATCGAAATCATCATTTCTCTTTAAGTATTCAGAATATGTATCAGAATGAAGTAATGCTACATGCTTAAATCCTATTTTATCTTTAACCCTATCATATATAGCATTTATAGAAACTCTTAAAGGTAATGTAAAAAATCCCTTATTATTTCCTATCCAAAATAAAGCTGCTTCTGTTTTACCTATACCTGTTGAAGCAATTATTATATTATTATTATCTCGGTTCTTTATCATATATTGTTGTAATTCATTTGGTTTATATCCACTATCCTCTATTGATTTTAATGTTTTCTCAAATAAATCTTTATTAGGTTCCTCAACAGGTATATGGGCACTTGCTGAATAATCTAACTTGTTAAGTAATCCTTTAGTAAGTATATATTTGTAATAAATTTCATTTTCATCTTCTCCATATATTATTCGTCTATATTTATTTACGTATCTCGAATATGATTTATATAGTTTTTCTGTTTTGTCTATTTCATCAAATTCAAATAAATCTCTCCATTTTTCCAAATCTTCTTTTACAATCTTTTTTATAAAATCTGAATTCTCTAATTTTGGTCTATTATGATGATAATATATACTTTGATATAAAACTCTTAACTCATCCTCACTATACTTTTTTGCTAACTTCTTTTTTGGTAAAAAAGCAGGACTTAAATACCCATGAGGAATCTCCTCTATCTCTGGCAAATCATCTTTTAATTCATTTAATCCCATTTTCCTATACAGCTTATTTTGAAATTTAGTATTCATCTTACCTAAATCATGATATATACAAGCAATTCTTAAAATTTCCAAATCTAGATATTTAATATTTGGATATATACTTTTTAGTTTACCAAATTGAAACAATAACTCTTTTGTATGTTCTACAATACTTTCTTTATCTTTAGTTTTTGCAAGAAATAGATTATCCATATCCCTCTATCCCCTTCCATTAAATTTAAAGATAGGGTTAATCCCCTATCTTTAAGCGAAAAAAACTAAATTGTTATCTTCGTCTTTGTATATTTCCGATCCTTCAGTTATTTCATTTCTATTCATAACTCCATGAATTACTCTAACCTTTTCCCATTTCCTGATAATAGTATTTTTCTTTATTTTTATTTTGTTATAAACTTTATTAAGAGTATATATAGTTGCATTGGAAGGAAAATCAGATTTACAAAACATATTTAAAGGTATATATGCATCATAACCTAACTTAATTGAACAATCTTCTAACTCCTCGTTATTTATTTCTACTATCTTTACCTCATCAACTCTAACAATATCCTCTCTTCGTCCTAAAGAAATATACTCTTTGGGATTTATAAAATTTTCATAAATTAACTCCAATAACTTTTCATCTTTTGGTTTTATATGTATCAATAACTCTACATCTACTAAAAGTTCTGCAGTAGAAACTCCTTTTATTATTCCATATGATTTTTCAATTTCTTCTCCTGTTTTTTTGTTTATCTCCTTAGCTCTTACTATTACATTATGTCTGCCTTCTTCATACGCTGCACATGAGAACTCATATCTTGTCCATAAATCATTTACTTTAGAATGATACTTACCTTGAATGCTTATATTCATATCCTTATATTCTTCAAATCCACATACATAATGAATCATTCCTATTACAGTTGAATAAGGTGGTAGAGGATAAGTTTCTTTCAACTGAAAGCTTGTAGGTTTCTTATAGTTAACTAAATTTTGATAAAGCCTAAGTCTAATAGCTCTCATCTTATCACCTACTTAGCTTCTTTGTAATATTTATCTACTCTTTCTTTTAACTTATTAAAGAAATCACCCATATTAAGTGGTTTTAATTTTTCTTCTATATCACTATCATTTTTAAATATCCCTTTGATAAGTCCACATATAGTATTTTCTCTTATATTATCATCTAGTCTATAAACATCTTCTATAGTATCTATTAAAATCTTATTGTTCTTTACTTTAAGTTTATTTTCAAAAAAAGGATTCTTAATATCATATACTCCACCAATAGCAAATATTGGTGACAAATTTTCTCTTCTTCCCTTTATATCTCTATATAAAAACTTAATAGTATCTAACAGTTTATTTACTCTTTTCGCCTTCTCTTCATTTGGAATCTCTATATCATCATTTTCATCTATTCCTACTTTATCTAAATCTATAGTTATAGTATAAGCATAATAAGATTTATGTATCTCACTTTGAGCTATATTACCGCCATCTTTGAATTCTTTTTCTTGTTTATTGTATCTATCCAGTAATCCTTTATTGGTTAAGAAATCTAAATCAGCGTTAAAGCTCTCTAATGACACTGCATTAGAAAGTCTTACTACTGCAGAACGAGTTTTAGCTGGTTTTTTTGTTTTCATATATCCAAATAAATCTATTTCAGGATAATCCTTGATTGTTGCATCTGGAGCAAATTGTATTACAGAACCATCTAATTCTAATGGTGTTTTATCTTCTCCCATTTGGGTTATGATATTATATCTAATTGCTTGTCTAGAGATATATGTATAACTTTCTCCTGAACCTCTAGATATCTTTTTTAATGAAGCAACATTTCCAACTCCCTCACCATAATTTGCACTTTCAGCTTCAAATATAAAGCTTGCAGTTAAACCTTTTTTATTCATTTATCTCATCCCCCTCATTTTCTTTATTTGAATCTCTTTTCTCACTTTCTCCTTGAAGTCCTAATAAAAATGAATATCCTAATGTTTGGAATCTATCTTCATCCTTCAATCCATCAACAAATTCAATCGGTATTTCTTTATTCAAATACATATAAGCATTTATAAGAGTATCCATGAACTTATTTGTGTTCTTAGTTTTTAGTGCATTCAATAATCTATAAGATATACCATTTATCTTATTTTTTGAATTTTTCACTTCATAAGCCTTTCTAAGCTCAAAACCTAACTGTTGAAGTTTATCTATAGTATTATAAGAAATCATTTTCCCTTTCATAATACCTCCTAAATAATCATTATTTATTTTAATAATAATTTTTATATTACCAATTCTAGTGAATTTTTCATTCATATTTAGATATAAAAGTTTATTTATTAGATCAAACTGATTTTTGTTATCATATAATCTTTTAATAACTTCGCTATATACATTAATATAATCCCCTGCATCAGTCTTTACATAATTATTCACCAAATATCTTAATAACTTCTTATTTTCATATATGATTTTTAATTTATTCTTTGATAGTACATTAAAGGTATACGGCCTTCTATCATTATTAGAATCTAATTTAACTATCTGTATATTATCTATCTCTTTTTCCATATTTTCTACTACACTTTGTTTTAAATTTTCAGATACAGCATAATAACTTTTTTCTTCTAATTCCTCAAACTTAGTATTATGGTCTATCGCAATACTATTAATACTTATCAGAGTTTTAACATCTGAATTTTGATTAATAAACAACCCTTTATCTCTTACTACTGTAAATCCTGCTGGTATACAAGAATATACCAAATTACATATAGGACAAATAAATGTATCTCCATAGAAATTCCAAAAATGAGATGTTTTTCGAGACATATCCACTCCTATTTTATTTAGCCAAGTTAAATCATAAGAAGCTGGCTTAGATAATTTTGAAATCTTCCTATTACAATTAAAACAATTATAACTAAAATTATTCTTATCTTCATGTATATAACTGATAATACTATTTATAAAATAGTTCTTATATTCTTCATACATATCATTTTTGTTTGCATTTTTATGCAAAAAACTTACATCTTTAAGAAATTTAGCTATTACATCGTATATAATATTTTTTGCTAGTATTATTCTCTTTACTTCGTCTTCTTTTAAAAAATATATTATATTACTAATTATATCTAATTGTCCCTTTATATTAGGAATAATATCTTTAATAGTTTGCTTTTTTGTCTTCTTTATTTTTTTTAATTTCTTCTCTTCTTTTAACAAATCTAATCTGCCAAATTTAATAATTGAATACCCACTTTTATAACTACTGCTTGTTAGTCTTTTTTTGGTATATTCAATATAAGAATTTATTTTTTCTATATCTTTTTCTTTTATTTCATCTTCATTAAAATTCATTATATAATCTTCAAAACTAACTATCTTATACCATGAAGTGAATTTTAAATACTTATCTATAAAATACTTAAAATACATTTCTTCAAAGTTTTCTAATAGCTTTTCATCAAACTCTATATAATTTAATTTTTTTTCAAACTTTTTTTCACTATATTCTAAGATGTTGGCTATTCCAACTATGCCTGCATTATATAACCAATCTGAAAGTTCTAACCTTATCTTGCTAATCTTTCTCACCTCCTACACTAATACCTCCACCATTCCAAATCCCTGATTCCTTCTAAAACCAATTCCAAGCATATATATATCATTCAAATCTTCTATGTCTCCTTCGAGATAAAAACTACCTTTATATGAATTTAAATACAAATAATCATTATTATTTTTTTGAATATAGCCTCCTATTTTTTCCTTAACTACAACTTTAGTAAGATTAATTGGTTTAAATTTTATTTCTTTTTTTAATCCATATCCTCTAAAATTTTTCAAACTTAAATCTAATATGTAATTAAGATTTTCTTCATATTTTTCATCCTCTGGTGATAAAGAATTACCCACCTTATCTTTTATGTAAATTGGCGACAATGTTTTAAAAATAGCTCTATCTTTTAATATTCTCTTTTCTCTTACAAGCCTTATTCTATCTTTTTTTAGTCTATAGCTTTTATATTCAAACACTGTATTTTTAAGTAAGCCATTATAAAGATTTATCATAAACTCATGGTCTGGCGAGCTTATGTTTAAAGTTATTTTTCCATTTACTTTAAAATTTTCATTTTCTCTTTTAAAATCATTTAGATATACTGAAAAACAAAAATTTTTACTTTTCTTATTAGATTTATTTTTAAAATAATACAAGTTATTAAAATATTCTTTATTTGATTTTTCTAGTGATTTTTTTATTAAACTTACAAACATCATTCTATAAGATAGAGGTAAAACATCGCATTCATAAGAGCAGCTTAACTTCATTGAATCACCTCCTTCCCTTTTATTTAAGAAAATATTACCATATATACGTGGAAGTATATTTGTCACATTATTAAATTTTGTATAAATCTTTTAATTTTTTTACTTCATCTTTTATTTCTTCTTTCAATTCTTCAGGCTCTAATATTTCTACATGACTACCCATACTTAAAATCCAAGTTTTTATCTCTGGCAAACCAGTCATTATTGCTTCAAATAGAATAGAGTTGTCCTCTTGATTGAATATTATTTTTTGATTTTCACTCCAAATCCTTTCACTGACTATAATAGACATAGGAAATTTTATTTTTAATTTTATGTTATAAAGCTTGTCCTTAAAGATGCTATTATACCCTAGATAGTCGCTTAATTTAAAATCAATTGGCTTATCAAAAGTATCTTTTAATAATTCATAGCTTTTAATTCTAGATAATTTAAAATCTCTAATCTCTCCTCTTAGTTCACAGTACCCAATACAATACCAAAATCCTTTATACATAAAAAGTGCATATGGTCTTATAATCCTTTCAGCTAAGCCTGAATTTATTGAAAAATAATTAATTTTCAACTTATTCCTTGATATTATTGAACTGCTGATATCCACATATTTTTTCTTTTCATTTTCTAAATCTATGTTAGGTCTCGAAACTTTTATTATATGTTGACTTTCGCTATCGTCATATCTTCTTTCTAAAGCAGCCTTAATTTTATCTAAACCTCTTTCATATTCTTTTAAAAACATAAAATTATCTTCTTTTTCAAGAAGTTCTTTAGCCATTAAAAAAGAAGAAATTTCTGCTTCTTCTAAATCTAAATTAAAAATAAATGAGTTTTTATCTAAATAATATCCACCATTCTTTCCTGGTTCACTTAGTAAATATATCCTAGCTTTTTCTAGTTCATTTTTATACTCCCGTATTGTTCTTTCGCTTACTTCTAATATTTCAGCTAGCTCTTTTATTTTCATTCTACCTCTACTTTTTAAAAGAATTAGCATTCTCAAACAATTACTTAGCTTACTCATATCAAAACCCCTTTTATAAAATTCAAAGTTTCTATAAAATTCTATAACTCTAAAAGAAAATCCTGCTATATAATTCCTATTTTAAAACAATATACTACAATTAATAATTAATTGTAATAAAACTACATTATGTATAACAAACCTTTTTATTCTTCATTTATCCTAGTCACACATATTTAATCAATCCCATATAATGTCATTAGAAACTTATTTGATATCTAATGTTAGCCAAGACTAATTATTTTTTTAGTTTAAGTTAACCTAAGCTAACTAGAGAGGTGATATTATGGAGCTTGTAAGCAAATCTTTTGTTAGTTATAAAATTAGAAAACATGAAATTCCACTAAATGAGCTTCCTGTTGGAAAAAAAGCTAGAATAAAAATGTTATCAAAAAATATACTTCCAAGAAGGCGGCTTCTAGATTTAGGGCTTATACCAAATACAATAGTTAAAACTGAAAGGATAAGTCCTTCTGGAAATCCGATAGCATATAACATAAGAGGAGCAATAATTGCTCTAAGAAAAGAAGAAATAGAAAATGTAATTGTTGAAATTCTAGATTGAGGAGGATAATAAATGGGACTTACCAGTAAATCAACGGGTTTATCGCTACTAAAGAACAAGTACAATATCGATAAGGATGATAAAGATATGATAGTAATTGCGTTAGCGGGTAACCCTAATACAGGAAAAAGTACTTTATTTAATACTTTAACAGGTTTAAATCAGCATACTGGTAACTGGCCAGGAAAAACAGTATGTAATGCTAAAGGAACTTTTAAGTACAGAGATAAAGAATTTCTACTTGTAGATTTACCTGGAACTTATTCTCTTTTAGCAAATTCAGTTGAAGAAGAAATAGCCAGAGACTTTATTTGTTTTGAAAATCCAGATATAACTATCGTAATTACTGATGCAACTTGTCTGGAAAGAAACTTAAATCTCGTACTTCAAGTTATGGAAATAACTGATAGAGTTATCGTATGTCTTAATCTTATGGATGAAGCAAAACGCAAGGGAATATCAATTGATATAGAAAAATTAGAAAGCAGGCTTGGTGTACCAGTAATACCTACTGTTGCAAGAGATAATAAAGGCATAGATAAATTATTAGAAACAATTTATAAAATGATTAACGGAAATATCGAAGCTAATCCTTATAGATTAAAATATAGTGATGAAATTGAATCTATTGTTGAAAAGATTGAGCCAATTTTAGAAGAATCTTTAGGTTCAAAATATAACACTAGATGGCTTGCACTAAGATTAATAGATGGAGATAAAGCTATTTTTAATTCTATAGATAATATCCTAAAAGAAAACTCAGTTTAAGAGAGGTGAATTTATGGACTCCATTAAAGATGCATCAAGTAGAATTTCGAACATATTAAATAATAAACTCAAAACAGAAATAAATATTAGTGATAGCATAGTAACTACTATATATGAAAAAGCAGAAGAAATAGCAAACGAAGTTTTAATAATTGAAGATAAAAGAAAAATTAATTGGGATAAAAAAATTGATGATATACTAACATCTAGAATATTTGGATACCCGATCATGCTGTTACTTTTAGGTCTAATTTTTTGGATAACTATACAAGGTGCTAACTATCCATCACAGTTACTAGGCAAAATATTATTTGGTTTAGAAAATAAACTAACTGAATTTTTTATGTATATTAATGCTCCATATTGGTTACACGGTATATTAATTTTAGGAATGTATAGAACTCTTGCTTGGGTAGTATCTGTAATGCTACCACCTATGGCTATATTTTTTCCACTATTCACATTATTAGAAGACCTAGGATATCTGCCCAGAATAGCTTTTAATTTAGACAATTTCTTTAGAAAATCTGGAACGCATGGAAAACAAGCTTTAACAATGAGTATGGGGTTTGGATGTAATGCAGCAGGAGTTATAGCAACTAGAATAATAGATTCCCCAAGAGAACGTTTAATAGCTACAATTACAAATAGTTTTGTTCCTTGTAATGGAAGATTCCCAACTCTTATTGCCGTATCAACAATTTTTTTCAGTTCACTAGTCTCTCCAAAATTTAGCACAATTACAGCAACAGTATCTGTAATAGGTATTATTCTAATCGGCATATTTATAACTTTATTGGTATCAAAGATACTTTCTAAAACAATTCTAAAGGGCGTTCCTTCAACCTTTACTCTCGAACTACCACCTTATAGAAAACCTCAAATAGGCAGAATATTAGTTAGATCCTTAATAGATAGGACATTGTTTGTCTTATCAAGAGCAGTATTAGTAGCCGCACCAGCAGGAGCTTTAACATGGCTGGTTGCTAATATCAACATTGGTGGAATAAGCCTATTAAATCATATAGCTTACTTTTTAAATCCTCTCGGAAATTTAATGGGATTAGATGGTTTTATTTTACTAGCATTTATATTAGGTCTACCTGCAAATGAAATTGTACTTCCAATTCTTATAATGAGTTATTTATCTACTGGAGCTATGATTGAACTAAATAGTCTAGATGCTCTAAAAAATCTACTAGTTAATAACGGCTGGACCTGGGTAACAGGATTAAACTTTATGTTATTCTCTTTATTACATTTCCCATGTGGAACAACTCTACTGACCATAAAAAACGAAACAAATAGTATTAAATGGCCTGCTTTCACTGCTATACTAACTACTTCGATAGCTATTTTAGTTACATTAACTATAAATTTATTAGCTACAATAATATAGGTACTTGGTACTGGATACTTGGTACTAGGTGCTGGGCACTTGGTACTAGGTGATAATTGATTATTCGTCGTTCATCATTCACGTTTCGATATTTAAAAAAATGATGAGCGGCGAATTTTTAATTGTTGTTAACTGTCTACCTTCTTTTAATATTTTCTAAACTACTGTGTATTTTATAGTTTTTAAATTTTTCATAAAGGTCATCATTATCTTTAAAAAATTGAACTAATTTTTCAATACATTTTATTGTAGAAATAGTAAAGTAATGTTCCATAGCCTCTGCTTCTTGTTTTACATCACAATCAGACCCTATAATTCTAACAAATTCACGTAATATTCTATTCCTCTCTATTAAGAATTTCCCTTCTTTTTCTCCTTTTTCTAGCATATAAATTTTCTCATATGGTCTATATACTATATATTCTAAGTCATGTAATTTTTTTAATCCCTTAACAACAGAAGGCATCGAAACTCCTAGACAATCTGCTATATCCTTAACCCTTATTTCTTTTTTGTTCCTTGATAATCTATATACCTCTTCTAAATAATCTTCAAGGCTTGGAGAGAGCATGCGACCATCTCCTTAAGTTTTAATAAATTGTATTAGATATATTTAAATTATATTCAATAATATTAAATATATCCTAAACATAAGTATGTAATGTACATAGACTTCAACCTATCAGGAGGGGTATTTTTGCTTATATTTGATGTGTTTTTAATATCTTTTGCACTAGCATTAGATGCTTTTGGAGTAGCATTATCTCTTGGTTTAGATAAAAGAATTAAAAAAAATTGTGTTTTTTTTACAATAATAATTTTTGGGTTTTTTCAGTTTTATTTTGCATTCATAGGAGGATATTTGGGAACCCTTTTTAATAGGTATGTTTTTAAACTTCCAAGTTTAGTCGGTGGGATAATAATATTACTAGTTGGTATTTTAATGTTCAAAGAAGGCTTTGATAATAAAGATAAATTCAGCTCTCTTCATTATGTATTAATACTAATATTAGGAATATCTGTTAGTATAGATGCTTTAGTTGTAGGCTTTTCTATATTTAATACTTTCACTTCTAAATTAATGCTACTTAAGAATTGTATTATTGTTGGCTTTACAACCTCAATTTTTACAACTATTTCTTTTTTTATAAGCAGACATATTAAAAAGCTCAAATTCATAAGAGAATATGCCGATTTCCTTGGAGGGATTATTTTGATTTTTTTTGGAATAAAAATGATATTCTTTTAATTTATACAATTTTGAGAATTAATTTGTATAGTAAGTATATTCTACATCATTTACTATCCTGATGTAATGATACATAAAATTACATGGTTTAGTTAGCGTATTATTACACATAATATTAGTACAACAAAAAACAAAAATAAAAAAATATATTAAGGAGGGTAAATGATGGCATATCAAAAACCAGGAAGGAATAAAATAGTAGTTCCTGAAGCTCGACAAGCATTAAACCAAATGAAAACTGAAATAGCTAACGAGCTAGGATTATCAAACTATGATGCAATGGATAAAGGTAACCTAACTGCAAGACAAAATGGTTATGTAGGAGGTTACATGACTAAGAGACTAGTTGAGCAAGCTCAAAGAAGTATGAGTGGAACAACTCCAACTAGATAATTAAATAATAATAACTAAAAACAAAGGTAGGCTTTAGATTTAAAGTCTACCTTTGTTTTTTGTATTATACAGCTGGTGGAGTAAAAGTCCTTTGAGCTAGTTCCTCATCTAGCATGTAAATTCCATGACTATTATCTCCTAATCTTTCTAATTTTTTAAGTATAGCTTTCATACTATTTTGCTCTTCTATCTGCTCATCTACAAACCATTTTAATAAACTTATTGTAGCATGTTCTTTTTCTTCAGTAGCAATATCCATAAGTTTATATATTCTCTTAGTCACAAATTTTTCATGTTCTAAAGCAGCTTTGAAAACATCTATTAATGATTCAAAATCATTTTTTGGCTCTTCAAGTGCTTGTATTGTAACTCTCCCATCCATTTCATTTATGAAATCAAAAAACTTCATAGCATGAAACTTCTCTTCTTCAACTTGAACTTTAAAGAAATTTGCAAATCCGTCTAAATCTTGCTGTGCACAATACGCAGCCATTGCTAGATAATAATGAGCTGAATATAGCTCGTATTTAACTTGTTCATTTAGTTCTTTTAATAATCTTTCTGATAACATTAGTTCCCCCTCCTCTAGAAAAGCGTATTAATTTACATCTATATACGCTTATACCCGATTCAAGTTAAATTAAACAAAAATTCTTCATTATTCAACAATATTTCTCATCTTTTAACGTGACTCTTTTTCATCAGTAAACTTAATTATATTTATATTTTCTTGTGTTATTATTAAACCATCATTTATAAATTTCTCTATGTTTGATATGAATTGTTCTATTTTTTCTTCTGAATCTATTATTTCTAATACTATTGGCAAATTATCTGATAATCTAAAAATATGCGTTGTATGTAAACTATGATGACCTCCAAACCCCTCTATTCCTCTATATACTGTAATCCCTGCCATTTCTAATTTTTTTGCTTGTTCTACTATCAAACGGTATAGCGATAATCCGTTATATTTATCAGATTCAGAAATATAAATTCTAAGTAATTTTCCTTTACTTTGTGTTCTCATAAAAAACCTCCCTAAATTAGAGATTTAGCTAATATAAAGCCTAACCACACTGAAGTTAAACCTATTCCCATATTTAAGAATATATTTAATAAACCTAAAAAATAACTAGATTCTCTAAACAAGTTAATTGTCTCATATGAAAATGTAGAAAATGTAGTTAACGCACCTAACATACCTGTTCCAATAAGTAAACGTATTTGAGGATCTATTTCTACAACCTCAGTACCATACATCATCAAAAATCCAAGCATAAAGCTACCCAATCCATTTACAACTAGAGTGCCATAAGGTAAATATGAACCAAAAATATCCGTTACCCATCCTGTTATCCAATATCTTAAGTTGCTTCCAATAAAACCTCCTATCCCTAATAATATTACTTTCTTAAACATATTCATCATTCCCTTCTTCATACAATATCACGTTTAAATTATAGTCCGTTTTTGCCTTCATTACAACATAAAAAGTATTAATTAAAAGTTTATTCTATTAAAATGATACCCAGCTTCTTATATACTAAATATCCTATCCTATCATCTTTAGGTAATTTATTATCTTTAAGAAATTTATATAATGCATACTTCATCGAGTCACCATAAATTCCATCTATAGGTCCATAATAATATCCTTTTCTCTTTAATCTTCTTTGAACTTCCTGTACATCAGAACCTCTATCACCTGGCCTTAATATTCTAAAACCATAACCAAACGGCCCAAATGGTCCACTAAATAAGATAACTGGCGTATTATATTTAACAATACTATATAATTCCTCTATATCTTTATTTCTCATTCTAACGCATCCATGTGAAGCATTATAACCAATAGATGTGGGTTTATCCGTTCCATGAATCCCATATTTCCCCCACGGTACATTTATTCTCATCCATCTTGAACCAAAACCTCCACCCCATTTCGCTTTTTCAATTATCTTAAAGCTACCTATAGGTGTAGGAGTACTTGGTTTTCCTGTTGCTACAACATATTTTTTTATAACTTTATTTGCATTGGCATCATATAGGTATAAATATTTTTTATCTATATCAACTAAAATTACTAAATTTTTGTAATTATAATGTTCTTTTAATTGTTTTTCTTCCCATGCCTCATATTCTTTATATATTTTATTCAGTTCTTTTAAATTATATTTTTTTAACCCTACTGCACTTATTAATTCATCATTGTTTTTTATAAATAATAAAAAAATTACTATCGGTATTATAAAAATTATGTATTTATTTTTGCGCAATCCCCTATCACCTCCATCTACTTAATTATATGCTTAAGCTAAATAAATATAATAGAACAAAATCTTCGATTAAAATAGATTATTATAAAAAAACAGTAAGCTAACTGCTCACTGTTTTCTAAAAACTGATTTGTATTTTACAAATATTTTTGTAACATACTTAACTGCTCACTTTTATTATCATCAACAAACGAAAAATTATCTATCAACTCTTCATTTTCCAATATGATTTTATTTCTATCTACAATCATCAGTTATCACCTTATTAAACTGATTTTAGAATAAAATTTCACTTTTCTCCATACATTCTTCTATTGCATTTTCTGATATTTCTAAAGCCGTTGAACTTACATATCCCTCTTCGTCTAGTAGCTTAAATGTTTTTATAGCTTTATCGTATTTATTAAGTTTCATATATGCATATCCTAATAGTATTATTGATTGTTCTTTGTTTTTGTTATGTTTATCTCTAACTGGTCCTTGCAAATACTTAATCACTTCATCATAATTATTCATAAGATACAATGCTAAGGACAAAGTATTAACTATATAAGACTTAATCTTTCTATTACAATATTTCTTGATTATATCTACTGCTTTGTTATAATCTCCACGAGAAATATAAACTCTAGCTAACTTTTCTGCTACATAATCTTTAGGTTTTCTCTCATTATTGTCATTCCATTTAACTAATAAGCTTGACTTTAAATATTGTTCAGCTACTGTTAAAAACTTCAACTTTGTAGTTTCATTATATTTCGGATTATTCTTAATAACCCAATAAAAATCTAAATTTATAATTCCTAATCTATAAAGCTTATCAACAGCATTATACACCCATTCTTTACTCGCTTTATTAATTTCACTTATATTTTTAATATCTATATCACTTTCTAATTCTACATCCCAACATTTAACAAAAAACTTTTGAGATTTTTTTAAATTACCAACATCATAATTACTAAATAATAATTCTAAATAACCTTTATTATTCGTAACAAAAGAATAAAAAACATTTCTCCAATACCTACTCATTCTAAACTTATCATAGTAAGCTTCTCCTAAGTGATATATTGATTTAATGTATTCCTTTCTACACCTACTTTTTTCACGTGATTGCCTAGTATCAAAATCATCTAAATTTTCCCAAATAATAATAACTTTTTCAAGTTCTTTTATCCCCTCGTCACGTTTTATATCAGCTAGTTGTCTATTGTTCGCTGGTCCATAATACAATTGATCAGGTAATTTCTCTGTTAATAGATACCCTTTCCTATAATGATCTTTAATTCGCGTATCATCTATTATTAACGCTTTACCTATATATTCAATGGCTCTATTTATTTCATCAATTACATTACCATCTTTACGACCTCTAGCTCGAGTCAGTTCTTGAACATTGTGATAATATAAATACCCTAAGTTAGATAGATAAGTTGGATTATCAGGGTTAAGTTCTATACATCTTTTCCTGATTAATTCAGCTTCTTTTCTATACTTAGCTTTTTCTTTAAGATATTTTTCTTTTTCTTTCTTATCTTTAGGTACATCGCCTATTTGTGCTAATTTTGCACATGCAAATGCAATATTATTTAGAATTTCTGAGTCATTCCAAATATCATTAAATTTATTTTTTATTTGGTCTATAGGTTCAAATAGTTTATATATTCCTAACCAATCATTCTTTTGTTTTAACTCATCAAGTTTTTCTATATTACTTCTTGATTTACCTGTATACAGATTGTATCTTCCATATATGATTTCATCTAACTGATCATCTGTAATTATAGATATTAAAGGTAAAAGGTGTTCTCTTTTAATAAATCCCTCTCTTACTGCAATGTGCCAAGCACGGGCATTGGCTTCTTTTGAAGTAATATCTAATTCATCAATAATATCAAATTTTATAATTATGCGTCCTTCTACAATATCAATGTCTTTTACTTTTAGTTCTTTAATATAGTGTTGACCGTAATCTCTTGGTGCAAAGCTTGCTAAACACTGGCTTATGTCGTCTTTGCTAACCCACAGAATATTGCTGTAAGTCTCAATTATAGGTTTTAAACTATAATTTACTCTTCCTCTTTCTAAATCATCCTCACTAAAAAATTTAATAAATAAGTTCAAGCTATCCCCTCATTTCATTTTTGATTCTTAATATTATCTCAATAAACCCATTTGTTTCAGAAGGTGCATATTTACATTTTTTATTTATTCTAGAGTTTCTTTTATAATCTTACCTCTAATTCTAATATATACTAATGACAATATTAAACTATTCCTTCTTTTGTACAAACTTTGCTAAGATTTAAAACAAAAAAACAGCAAGCTGAAGCTCGCCATTTTCTATTTCCAGTAGTCTATTATCTTTTTAAATATTTCAAACTATTTTTCTAAACATTCTTTTACTTTCATCCAATATTTTAGTTTTTCATTAAATGAAATGGCTCTAGCTGGACTTGTTGATGGTAGCCTGAATAATTGTTTTTCTTTTACCAGTTCCTTATCAACTTTTCTTTTGAAAATTTCTTCTGCTTTTGACCCATTAAAAAATATAAACTTTATATTTGGATATTTTAAGAAAAGTGTCTTAAAATCATTGATTTCTGGTTTTTTAATATTAGAATCTAAACTTCCTTCTCTATAACAAGACTTAACTACATCCCATAAAGCTATTTTATGAGATAATAAAAATTGTACTTTTTTATCATAATCTTCTTCTACTTTTTCATTAAACATCATATATATTATTTTCCAAAACTGATTTCTTGGATGTCCATAATACTGATTTTTTTCTAATGATTTCACTCCCGGTATCGAACCTAATATTAAAACTTTACAATTTTCATCAACGATTGGTCCAAAAGAATGTATATTCATATTTTCACCTACTAACCTTAAATGGAAATATTTCAAGCCTGACCCATAAGTATATCTATTATAGTTTCATAATCCATGCCCTTTTTTAATTCAAATACGCCATACTTAAAGCGTCTTTCTGCTTTCTTTAAAAATACAACCTTAGTAAATTCATCTTTATCTGCTATTAAGCCTTCTTTAAATAATCTTTCAACTACACTTTCACTAGTTTCTCCCTTTTTTATTTCAAATAATACTGTATCTTTTTCCTCTTTAACTTTTTCTTGCTCTTCTGTTTTATTTGATACTTCTTTATTTTCTTCATTTTTAGACTGATTCTTTTCTATAATTTCCTTTATATCTACCATTCCTAATTCTCTAGCTCTTCTTTTTATTTCTTCATCAGTATAGTCTATATATTTTACATTAGGTTTAGCTACCATAATTATACCTGCTGAAATAAACATGACTCCTGCTAAAAATAATAATATTGGTACTAGTTTTTTATCTGAAATATTCATAGCTAATCCTCCATTTTTATTCAAGTTAACTATCAACTAATTTTATATTTTACATTTTCAATTTTAAATTTCTTTTATTGTTCTGTTTTTAGAGCATTCTCAAAATATATACTTGTACTTGGAAAAGCTATTTCTACCCCTTCTTCTTCTAGTATTTTCATTATCTTAAAGTTAACATCCTGTTTAATATCTAAATATCTTGCCCACTCTGATGTATTAGTAAAGAAGTATAGTAAAATATCCAAGCTACTATCATTAAACCCATCAAATTTAACAAATATTGTATCTTTATCTACTCCTGGATGTTTTTTTAACATTTCTTCTATTCTATTTATACATTTTTCTAATTTCTCTCTCGGAGTGCTATATGTAACTCCTAGCTTAAAGGTAATACGTCTTATACCTCTTCTTGAATTATTGATTATCGGCTGTCCAACAAGCATCGAGTTTGGAACAGTTACTATTGCTTTGTTAAATGTTCTAATTTTAGTACTTCTAAAACTGATATCTTCTACAACCCCTTCTATATCTGATGTTGTTATCCAGTCCCCAATATCAAACGGTTTATCCATAATGACAACAATTCCACCAAATATATTTGATAGAAAGTCCTTAGCAGCCATAGCTACTGCCAAACCACCTATACCTAAACCAGCTATAAATCCACTGACATCATAATCAAATTCTTCAGCTACTATCCCTAATGTAATCACTACTGTTATCACTCTCATTATCTTAGAGAAAAAAGGTTTTAATACTTTGCTAGTTTTTAGATTGAATTTATCTCCCATTAATTCAAAAAGTATTGAATATGTGCCTTCTAAGTTATAAAACCCCCACGCAATAATTATTACTATTGAAGAACGAAATAATTTTAAAATAAATTGTTCAGTTGAAAAACTTAAAGGAAATAGCTTAATTGCAAAATATGAACCTAATATGA
Organism: Caloranaerobacter sp. TR13; assembly: GCF_001316435.1. Lineage (NCBI taxonomy): Bacteria > Bacillati > Bacillota > Tissierellia > Tissierellales > Thermohalobacteraceae > Caloranaerobacter > Caloranaerobacter sp. TR13. The sequence goes on along the minus strand of NZ_JXLL01000012.1, from coordinate 27,567 downwards.
CTATAAATGTTCTTAAAGGACTACTAAAAGCTTTAACTAAATCATCATCAACTTCTGACTTAGTTTTACTTGTCAACTTTAAAGCTACTCTTAAAAAGTATTTTGCAAAAACATTTCTCATTATTATAGTAAATAAAAATATAAATATAGCTATCCCTAATTTTTGAATTGGCATGTCTAAAACTACCATACCAACTTCTTTAAAAACTGCTACATAGTCCATAAAAATCACCCCTAAAACAGGCCTTTATTATGATTATTTCTTATATGATTTGCTTAGCTCAACAGCAAGTTTTGAACCAACTACTGCATTATTATAAACTAGCTGGATATTAGATTCTAAACTTTTTCCTCCAGTTATCAGCTTTATTTTAGATAGTAAAAATGGTGTGATATCCTTTCCTTTTATACCTTTTTCATTTGCTTCAATGATAGCATCATCTATTGCTTTATTTATTATATCATAATCCATTTCATACTCTTTAGGTATTGGGTTGCCTACAACTAAACCACCTTTCAGATTTAAATCCCATTTTGTCTTAATAATTTTTGCTAATTCACTTTCAGAATCTACTCTATAATCAACCTTAAATCCACTTTTTCTAGTATAAAAAGCTGGAAATTCATCTGTCTTATATCCAATTACAGGTACTCCATGAGTTTCTAAATATTCTAAAGTTAAACCTATATCTAATATAGATTTCGCTCCAGCACAAACCACTGCTACATTTGTGTTTGCTAGCTCCATCAGATCAGCAGAAATATCAAATGTTTCCTGAGCTCCTCTGTGAACTCCTCCAATTCCTCCTGTAACAAATACTTTTATACCCGCTAATGCTGAAATTATCATAGTTGAAGCTACTGTTGTAGCTCCATCAAGTTTCTTTGCTATTATAAAAGGCATATCTCTCCTACTTACTTTAAATACATTTTCAGCTTTCCCCATGTATTCAATTTCCTCTTCACTCAAACCTACTTTTATTTCCCCTTTTATTATCCCAATAGTTGCAGGTATAGCTCCATTTTCCCTTACTATTTCTTCTACCTTCTTAGCAGTCTCAACATTCTGAGGATAAGGCATACCATGAGATATTATAGTAGATTCTAATGCAACTACAGGTTTTCCTTCTTTTATTGCTTTTTCCACTTCAGGATGTATTTCTAAATATCTATCTATCATAAATTCAACTCCTTTACTTATCTTTAAAGATATTATATCAAAAATATTTACATACAAAAAACTTCGGGTTCTCCCCGAAGTCATATTTATATCATTCTACTCAAAAACGACTTTATTCTAGGATGCTCAGGATTTTCAAATATTTTCTTAGAATCACCTTCTTCAATAATTTCCCCTTCGTCCATGAATATTACTCTATCTGAAACTTCTTTTGCAAATCTCATCTCATGTGTCACTATAAGCATAGTCATATGTTCCTTGGCAAGTTCCTTAATTACATTTAGTACTTCCCCTACAAGCTCTGGGTCTAAAGCTGAAGTCGGTTCATCAAATAACATTATTTCAGGTTCCATTGCCAATGCCCTAGCAATTGCAACTCTCTGTTTCTGTCCCCCTGAAAGTTGAGACGGATAATAATCTTGTTTATCAAGCAAACCTACTTTTGAAAGCAATTCTTTCCCTAGTTTTATTGCTTTATCTTTATTAATTTTTTTAACTATAATAGGAGCTTCAATAATATTTTCAAGTGCAGTTTTATGAGGAAATAAATTGAAATTTTGAAAAACCATACCTACTTTTTTATATCCGTTTTTAGTAATTGATACACCATCAATTTCTATATATCCAGAATCTATTTCCTCTAGCTGGCTTATACATCTTAAAAGAGTACTTTTCCCGGAACCGGATGGACCTATTATTGATATTACTTCACCTTTGTTTACATTAAAAGATATATTTTTTAATACTTTAAGGTCTTTGAAACTTTTGTTTACATTAACTACTCTTATCATAGTACTCTCTCCTAATCAGATATAGAATATCTATCTTCAATTTTTTTAAATATAGTCACAATTATAGAACTTATACCTAAATAAAGTAGTGCTGCTATAATAAATGGAGTTATTGTAAAATCTCTCGTAAGTACTTCTTTAGCTGCTCTCAACAAATCACCCATACCTATAGCCGCTACTAATGCAGTATCTTTTACAAGATTTATAGCTTCATTACATGTTGGTGGAATAACTCTTCTTACAGCTTGAGGAATTATAATTCTAGTCATAGTCTGTCTATAATTCATTCCAAGTGATTTAGCTGCTTCAAATTGGCCTTTATCTATTGATTCAATACCAGCTCTAAATATTTCTGTTAAATATGCTGAATAATTTAATACAAAAGTAAGAGCAGCTGCCGTAAAAGGCATTAAAGAAATACCTATTACAGGCAGCCCATAATACACAAAGAATAATTGTAAAAGCAAAGGAGTACCTCTAAATATCCATGTATATAGACCTATTACTTTTGATATAATATTATATCTCGATATTTTGAACACAGCCAATAAAATCCCTAAAGGCACACACAATATAGCCGTTACAATATACAAATTAAAAGTTGTTATCGCACCTCTTAATATAAATCTTGTAACATCTAAAATATATGTCATTTCCTATTCTCTCCCTATTTAATAACTATGTCTTCACCAAACCATTTCTTAGATATTTCAGCAGCTGTTCCATCCTTTTTCATTTCATCAAGTACTCTATCTAATTCTTGTCTGAATGAAACATCTTCTTTCCTTATTCCAACTGCATATGATTCATCTCCAAGATTTTCTTCAAGTACTCTGTATTCATTTTGTTTTTTAGCTATATAGTATCTTCCAACTATTTCATCTATAACAACTGCATCAATTCTCTTTGCTTTTAAATCTAATAATGCTTCAATATTATTTGAATATTTCCTTACATTCTTTAGATTTTCAACTAAAGTTTTATCTGAATTTAATGCTTGCTCACTACTGCTTCCAAGTTGAACGCCAACTACTTTTCCTTTTAAATCATCTTTGCTATTTATAGCTGAATCGTCATTAACAATTATAATCTGTCTATTTGAAAGGTAAACTTTTGAAAAACTAATCTGCTTTTTCCTTTCATCTGTTACTGTTAACCCATTCCAAATTAAATCAATATCTTTCTTTTTAAGACTTAATATTACTCCATCCCAATCTACTGGTTTGAATTTAACTTCTACTCCCATTCTTTTTGCTGCTTCTTTTGCCATATCTATATCAAATCCTACAATTTCACCTGACTTGTCCCTAAAACCCATTGGTGGGAAATTATCATCAAGTCCAACAATAAAATATCCCTTTTCCTTAATTTCTTCTAATGATTGGTCTTCTGTATTTTTTTGACCACATCCTGTAAATGTTAAAGATAGTAATATAAATGCTAAAATTAATAATACATAATTTTTCTTCATTTGTATCTCCTCCTTAAGCTTATATTTTATGATAATACAAATTATACTTTATCGCTTTAGAAAAGTAAAGTATTAAAGATAAAGAAGTAATCTTTTTATTATTTAGAATTTTCTGTGTGTTTATGTAGGTTAATAATGAACACGAACTAACCAAAATCTTATACCTTTGTCACTCCATCCTAAGTCCCATGGTACTCTGTATCTATCTGTATTATGACAATTTACCAATGGATACCCTTTAGAATCTGCACCTGTAACAACAGAAATATGAGTTACTTTTCCTTTTCTACCATAAGCTATAAAATCGCCAGGAAGTAATTTATAAGCAGCTTTATAAACTTTTTCATAGCTACCATAAGCTATTAATGAACCTCTACCACTGTACAGCATATAATCTTTAAATGCTTGTGCATTAACCCAAGCTTTACTACCACCTTTATTATAATTCCATGTATAAGTCTTTCTAAATTTTCCTCCTTCAAACAAAATTTGCGAAGCAAAGTTTGCACAATCGCCACCTCTAGAATTATAATTTATATATTTATTGTTATATCTATATCCTGTTTTTTCAGAACCAGCTGCTCCACAGTACTTATCTGCATATTCAACTGCTGACTTTCTTCGCTTACTTATTTTAGATAAATCCCTAGGTTTATGTGATAATATATAAGTTTTTATCTCTTCTGTCTTAATATTATCCAATTTCAATGAGTCTGCAAATGGATCGGTATACCATTCTCTTGTAATAAACCATTCATCTTCTTCACCTTTAACAATATCCATTGAATGATATGTCCCTATTCTAAATACATTTATATTACTTTCATTTTCATAAACATATTTATATTCAGTAGACACCATTAAATTAATATAAAACCCTTGTCCCTTTTCTCTGACTTTCCTAATAATAATTTTAGGCTTTATACTTACAAATTTTACTCCCTGCTTATCAGCCCATTTATGTAAATATTTCATTCTCCTAAGTTCATGCGTATACGCCCATCTGCCATATTTGGTTGATGTATTATAAAGCATCGACAGCAAACTTTCATCTTGTTTTAAAATAGCTTGACTTCTTAAATCAAAGATTTTCTCAATTTCATGTGTAATCTCTTTATCAATAAATATTGGTATATCTTTTAAAAACAAGAATTTAACCACTACTAAAAATATAGATACTATAACTAATATCAATATAGCTATATATAACTTCTTTTTTGAAATAATTATAAACATAAGTATAACCCCCGTAATTTCTTCATTCTATAAGATTATATGATAAAAGAATGTAATATAATACAAAAGCGGCCATAGGCCGCTTCTAAATTATCCACTGTTCTTATCCACATTATCAACAATATCCACATGTATTAGTGGATAACTTATGTAAACTTATTAATAACTTATTTACTTAGTTTAACAATATTTAACTTTACATAATAATTTTTTTCCACAATACACAATTTATCCACATGTAATTATTAACAATCTATCCACAATGTCTTATAACTTCGAATCGTTCTAAAATATATCCTTCATCAGGTCTTATGCCTGCTTTTCTTAAGGCTATTAGTACCTGCTCTTCTGGACTATCCACACCTTCTAAATCTGGCAGAAGAACTCCCATTTTATATCCTTTTCTTACAATAACACCGTATTTTTTAATATCTAATTTTTCTATTGTATCTATTTCTTCTGGCTCCTTAATAATATCAACAGAATATTTTAGTCTTTCAAGTTCATCTTCTTCTACAGGATAGAAACGTGGGTCTTCAGTGCCTGCTTTAATTGCATTTCTTATAATCTCTTTTGCTATATTTTCTTCAGTTGGAGCTACAGTACCTATACATCCTCTTAATTTACCGTCTTTTTTTATTGATACAAAAACTCCTGCTTTGTTCATAATCATTTCATCATTAATATCAGTAGATATATCCATAACTTTACCATTCTTTATAAAATACTCTAGACTCTCTCTTGCCAATCTTACATATTCATCTTCATTTTCTCTCATTCTTTGCATTTTCTCTTTTTCATGCTTAATAAGTTTATCAAGTAGCATGTTATCTTTAGATGTTCCTTCAATCTCTGTATAGCTTACACAATAACCAACACCAAAAGGATATTCGTATGAAATTACTTCTGATATGGTTTTATATCCATCTAATAAACCACACATTATCATAATTGAACGAAGACCACATTCTCCAGCTATCTCTGCGAAATTAAAATCTATTTTCATTAATCCTTCTCTATCTCCAGTTTCTAATAACTTTACTATCATTTCATCGAAATCTTTACCTCTTGCGTTGTAACCACTAGGAGCATCTTTTGTTAATTTATGAGATAAATCACCACTAGCTATAAATACTATATTTTCTCTACTTTCTTCAATGACTTGTTTTAATACCATTCCAAATTTATATAACTCAATAGGTGATAATAAACCATAAGTCATATGTACTAGATTAAAGTCAGAGTATTCTTTTTTTATAAAATATAATGGCACTAAAGCACCATGGTCTAATTTATAGTCGACATCATAGTCTGATGCAAACTCTTTATCAATTTTTGCACAAACAATATCTTTATAAGATGCATTTTCTATAATATTATCCACAATTCTTTTATTGTTAACTATCTCAAAATATATTTCCTCACTCCCAAATTTCTTAAAATCTCCTACAAGTTTATCTTCATAAAGAATTGATATTGCATCAGTAAATAAAGGTCCATGTGGAGTAACAATAATTATAGTATCAGGCTTCTTCTTACTGATATCAGATGCTATCTGCTTCATACTGCGAATAGTTTTTGCAGCTTTACTTTCCTGTCCTTTTCCTATTTCAGGTATTATAATTGGCGGATGAGGAAGTACGTATGCTCCTAATATTTTTCCCATCAGTATTCCTCCTATTTTTTATTTTGAGATTATATTTCATAAATGTTTCCCATAGAATAATAATACCCTCTAACTATATTATTTTATTCATTTTCCATTTCTTTAAAATACCTTATGATACCTATATATATTGCCCAAGCAATTTTTTCTTGATACTTACTATTACTTAAAAGTCTTTCTTCATTAGGATTTGAAATAAATCCACATTCTATTAACACAGAAGGAATGTTAACTTCCCTGAGTAAATATATATTATCCCTATCCTGTGGTACTCTCTTATTATTCTTATCTAGAACATTTCTTAGTTCTTCTTGTATAATTTCTGCTAATTTCTTACTATCTTCACATCCTTTTTTATAAAACGTTTGAGCTCCATAATATTTAGATTGTGGAAAACTATTTAAATGAATACTTATAAAGATATCACCTTCACTTTTGTTTACAAATATCTTTCGATTTCTTAAATCTTCGTTTTTTTTCTGCCTATAGGTTTTTGATTTTTCTGTATATAATCCTTTATCTTCTTCTCTAGTTAAAATAGCTATTCCTCCTGTCTGTTCTATTAATCTCCTTAACTTGAGAGCTATTTGTAAGTTAATATCATCTTCTTTTTTTCCTAACTTACCAACTGCCCCTGGGTCAATTCCTCCATGCCCTGGGTCTATAATTATTACTTTATCTGTAATAGGTAGATATAGAGATGTTGTTACGAGATTGTTTGAATTTATATAATAAATAAAACTTACTAATATTAAAAGAAATATAATTATCCATTCTTTTCTTATAATTATTAGTTTCATAGTATTCCTCCTGTTGAAACTATTATTTAATAATATTAAAAAAAACTTTGTCTATATTTGTTAGGTACTAAGTACTTGATACTAGGTGCTAGTTTATAATATTTAATTTACCTTTGTCTATATTCCAAGTACATGCTAAAAAAAGAAAAAAGAGATAAAAAAACACTGGACACAAAGTCCAGTGTTTTCTTATCTCTTTGAGAATTGTGGAGCACGTCTTGCTTTCTTTAATCCGTATTTCTTTCTTTCCTTCATTCTTGGGTCTCTTCTTAGCATTCCTGCTCTCTTAAGTATTGGTCTTAACTCTGCATCAGCTTTAAGTAAAGCTCTAGCAATACCATGTCTTATAGCTCCAGCTTGACCAGTGAATCCGCCACCCTCAACTTTTACAATAACATCATATTTTCCTAAAGTATCAGTTATAACTAATGGTTCTCTTACTATAACTTTTAATGTATCATAATCAAAATATTCATCTAAATTTCTCTTATTTACTATAATATTACCTTCACCAGGTACTAATCTTACCCTAGCAACAGAAGTCTTTCTTCTACCAGTTCCGTAGTATTGCACCTTAGCCACTTACAGTCCTCCTTTCCTTAAGCACTATATTTCGTAAACCTCAGGTTTTTGTGCTTGATGATTATGCTCTGAACCTCTATAAACTCTTAACTTTTTGATCATCTTTCTTCCTAATCTATTCTTTGGTAACATACCTTTAACAGCTAGGAATATAACTTTCTCAGGATTTTCAGCCATTAATTTTTTATATGGAATTTCTCTTAAACCACCAGGATATCCTGTATGGTATCTGTAGTATTTTTGCTCTAATTTTTTACCAGTTAAAACAATTTTTTCTGCATTAATGATTATTACATGATCACCAGTATCAACATGTGGAGTATATATTGGTTTATGCTTTCCTCTTAAGATTTTTGCTACTTCGCTAGCTAATCTACCTAAAGTCTTACCTTCTGCATCTATTATATACCATTTTCTTTCAATTTCTTGTGGCTTAGCTAAAAAGCTTTTCAACCTTTTTCCCTCCCTATTTACCAAAATTACTTTGAGATTTATATGAAAAATCCGGGGCTAGTGGATTTTCATTATTCTCACACTCTATATATTGTAATACAAGCAGCCTTGTGTGTCAAGATACTACTCATAAAATACCCTCTCTAAATATAGCCCTTGAGGTTGTGCTGTATGACCAGCTTTGTTTCTATCTTTTGAAGCTATAATTTTGGGTATATCTTCTATTTTTTTCTTTCCATATCCTATCTCTATTAAAGTTCCTACTATAATTCTTACCATATTATATAAAAAACCATTGCCTGTAACTTTAAACTCAATTAAGTCTTCTTTTTCAACTATTTCTAAATCGTAAATAGTTCTAACGGTATCTTCCATACAACTCCTAGATGACATAAATGCTCTAAAATCATATGTTCCAATAAATAATTTAGCAGCTTCTTTAATCTTAGATAAATCTAAAGTATAAGGTATATGATATGAATAATCTCTCATAAGAGGACTTCTTGTTTTACTACTTAAAACTAAATACCTATACTCTTTTCCTTTTGCAGAATATCTTGCATGAAAACTTTCATCTACTTCAATAGATTCTTTTATAGATATATCAATTGGCAATACGCTATTTAATGCAAATTTGAACTTATCTGCAGGAATTTTGGAATTAGTATGAAAATTTGCTACCTGCCCTCTCGCATGTACTCCTTTGTCTGTTCTACCAGAGCCTATTAGTTTTACCTCTTCTTTTGTTATTTTTTTTATTGCCTTTTCAATTTCCTCTTGAATGGTTTTTAACTCAGGCTGCTTCTGCCATCCAAAATAATTAGTTCCATCATATTCAATAACTAATTTTATGTTCCTCATTGAACATACCACCTACAAATATCTATACAATACTATTATTACAAACAAAGTAATCATTATACCTAATGAGATAAAGTCTCTTGGCTTTAATACTAACTGTTTCATTCGTGTTCTATTTTCTCCACCTCTATAACATCTTGCTTCCATAGCCATAGCTAATTCATCTGCTCTTCTAAAAGCACTTACAAATAATGGTACTAATAATGGTACTAAACTTTTAGCCCTATTTAAAATGTTCCCACTTTCGAAATCTGCTCCTCTAGCCATCTGAGCCTTCATAATTTTATCTGCTTCTTCAAGTAAAGTAGGGATAAATCTTAATGCTATCGTCATCATCATTGCTAATTCATGAGCTGGAACTCCTATTCTCCTAAACGGGTTCAATAATTTTTCTATACCGTCAGTTAGTGATATTGGAGAAGTTGTTAATGTAAGTAATGATGTACCTATTATTAAAAAGATTAATCTAAGTGCCATAAATAACGCCTTATTTAAACCTTCTATTGTAACATCTAATGGACCTATTTCAAAAATCACTTGCCCTTTAGTCATAAATAGATTTAATACAAATGTAATTATAATAATAGGAAGTAAGGGTTTTAAACCCTTCAATATGTATTTTATTGGAATTTTAGATATTAAAATAGCCATTAGGATAAAACCTAGTATAAATAAGTATGGCAAAAACTTATCTATAAAAAACAATGCCATAATAAGCATAAATGTTATTATTATCTTTACCCTAGGGTCTAACTTATGAATAACCGTATTTCCAGGATAGTATTGACCTATAGTAATATCTCTAATCATAATTATTTCCCCTTATAGCTCTCAAAATCTCTTCTTTAGCCTCATCTACTGTTATTACATCATCTCTAATACTCACCCATTTTTTCTTTAGAGCTTTCATAAAGTATGTTATTTGAGGTATTCCCAATCCTAAATTCTCAAGCTCATTAGCTTTACTAAAGATCTCCCTAGGCGTACCGTTCATAACTATTTTGCCTTTATACATGACTATCAATCTATCAACTAATTTAGCTATATCTTCCATACTATGTGAAACAAGTATTATTGTAATCTTATATTTTTCATGTAATCTTTTAATTTGCCCTAGTATTTCATCTCTACCTTTTGGATCTAATCCAGCCGTCGGTTCATCCAATATTAAAATTTCTGGCTTCATAGCAAGTATACCCGCTATAGCGACCCTTCTTTTCTGACCTCCACTTATCTCAAATGGAGACCTGTCTTTTAAAGTTTCATAATCTAGTCCAACCATTTCCATTGATTCTCTAACTCTTTTTTCTATTTCATCTTCAGATAAACCTAGATTTTTAGGTCCAAAAGCTATATCTTTTGCTACTGTTTCTTCAAAAAGCTGATATTCTGCATATTGAAATACTAGTCCTACCTTTTGTCTAATTTCTCTTAAGCTTACATCTTTTGATGTTATATCTAAATCATTAATAAATATTTTACCAGATGTAGGTTTCAAAAGACCATTAAGATGTTGAATTAAAGTAGACTTACCAGAACCTGTATGTCCAATTAAACCTACAAACTCACCTTTAGCAATTTCTAAATTTATGTTATCTAAAGCTTTTGTCTCAAATGGGCTTTTTGGATTATAAATATGAGTTAGATTTTTTATAACAATAGTCATAGTACACTCACCAATTCCTCAACTGTTAATATATCTGCGGGAATATCAATGCCTTCTTTTCTAAGTTTATATGCTAATTCCGTTACTTGTGGCACATCTAGTCCCATGCTTTTTAATTTTTCTACTTTACTAAATATTTCTTTAGGAGTACCCTCCATTATAATCTGTCCTTTTTCCATAATGATTATCCTATCTGCTTCAACTGCTTCATCCATATAATGCGTTATGTGTATGATAGTCTTTTTTTCATTTTTATTAAGTTTTTTTATTGTATTCATAACTTCTTTTCTGCCAGATGGATCAAGCATAGCTGTTGGTTCATCTAGAATTATGCACTCAGGTTTCATAGCTAGAACACCCGCTATAGCTATTCTCTGCTTTTGTCCACCTGAAAGTAAGTGTGGCGCATACTCTTTATATTCTGACATTTCAACTGCAGCCAAAGCCTCGTCTACTCTTTTTCTTATTTCATTTGGCTCTATTCCTTGATTTTCAGGCCCAAACGCTACATCTTCTTCTACTATAGTTGCAACAATTTGATTATCTGGATTTTGAAATACCATTCCAGCAATCTGTCTGATATCCCAAATTTTCTTCATATCAGTCGTATCAATCCCATTTACATAAACTTTGCCCTCAGATGGTAATAAAAGTGCATTCATCAATTTAGCAAGAGTAGATTTACCCGAACCATTATGTCCTAAAATTACAAGAAATTCACCTTTATGTATTTCTAAATTAATATTCTTTACCGCTGCTATACGTTCTTCTTCGTTGTTAGTGTACTCATATGTTACATTATCCATTTTAACCATTATTTCTTTCATATCTATCCCCACTCATATAAACTGAATAAAATCCTTGATTTAAATAAGTTATAAGAAAACAGGGACTAAGTTAAGCTAACAACTTAATCCCCTACACTATTTATACTAATTCTAGTATTACCATTTCTGAACCGTCGCCTCTACGAGGTCCGATTTTTAATATTCTTGTATAACCACCATTTCTTTCTGCATATTTAGGTGCAATTTCATCAAACAATGTTTTAACAACAGTCTCATCATATACAAATGCTAAAACTTGGCGTCTAGCATGTAAATCTCCTCTTTTTGCAAGAGTTATCATTTTTTCAGCTAATCTTCTAGTTTCTTTTGCTCTAGTTTCTGTTGTTTCTATTCTTCCATTTTTTAACAAACTAGTTACTAAGTTTCTTAACATTGCTTTTCTGTGGTCAGTTTTACGACCTAGTTTTCTTAATTTTGCCATCCCTCTTCCCTCCTTACTTCTTAGTCATCACTCTTCCTTAGGCTCAATCCGAGTTCTGCTAATTTGCGTTGAACTTCTTCAAGGGATTTTCTACCAAGATTTCTAACTTTCATCATGTCTTCTTCTGTTTTCTTAGTTAATTCATCTACTGTATTAATACCCGCTCTTTTTAAGCAGTTATATGATCTAACTGACAAATCTAATTCTTCTATCGTCATTTCTAGTACTTTTTCTTTCTTGTCTTCTTCTTTTTCAACCATAATTTCAACATCGTTTACATGGTCAGTCAATGTAATGAATAAATTTAAGTGCTCACTCATAATCTTAGCACCTAATGAAGTAGCCTCATCTGGTTTAATACTACCATCTGTCCATACTTCTAGGATTAACTTATCATAATCAGTAATTTGACCAACCCTGGTATTTTCAACTTTAAAGTTTACTTTTCTAACAGGAGTAAAAATTGAATCAATAGGTATTACTCCTATTGTGTGATTCTCTTTTTTATTTTTCTCTGCTGGAACATATCCGCGCCCTTTAGCCATTTCAAGTTCCATATATAGCTTTCCATCCTCATCAAGCGTAGCTATGTGTAAGTCCTTGTTTAATATTTCAACTTCAGGTCCTGTAATAATATCTCCAGCTGTTACTTCTCCTTGTCCTTCTGCTTCTATTCTTAATGTCACTGGCTCATTAGTATGCATTATAGCTGTTAAACTTTTTAAGTTCAATATTATCTCAGTAACATCTTCAACTACTCCAGGAATGGTGGAAAATTCATGTAATACTCCCTGAATCTTTATTGATGTAACAGCAGCACCTGGTAAAGATGAAAGCAATATTCTTCTAAGTGAATTACCTAAAGTAGTTCCGTAACCTCTTTCTAAAGGCTCTACAACAAACTTACCATAGGTATTGTCTTCGCTCATTTCAACAATCTCAATTTTTGGCTTTTCTATTTCAATCATCTACTAATAACCCTCCCTATAAGCTTTTTTGTGATACTGAGGGCAACTGATTCTAATTTATCCATTACTTAGAATATAGCTCTACAATTAAGTGTTCTTCGATTGGTAATTCTATATCTTCTCTTGAAGGCTCAGCGATAACTTTACCTTCCATTTTTTCTGCTGTAAACTGTAACCATTTTGGTACTCTTCCTTGATGGTTTTCAATTAATTCTTTGAACTTAGCTGATGATCTACTTTTCTCTTTTACTGCAATAACATCACCTATAGAAACTAGATATGAAGGAATATTTACTTTTTTACCATTAACAGTAAAGTGTCCATGAGTAACTAACTGTCTAGCTTCTGCTCTAGTTGAAGCTAATCCTAATCTAAACACAACATTATCTAATCTCATTTCTAATACTTTTAATAGGTTTTCACCTGTGATGCCCTTCATTTTATCTGCCATTTCGAAGTATTTTCTCATTTGCTTTTCTGATATTCCATAATATCTACGAACTTTTTGCTTTTCTCTTAACTGGATACCATAGTTTGATAGCTTTCTTCTTGATTTACCATGTTGTCCTGGAGCATAGTTTCTTCTAGCAATTGCACACTTATCTGTATAGCATCTATCTCCCTTTAAATAAAGTTTAAGCCCTTCTCTACGACAAAGTCTACAAACTGGACCTGTATATCTTGCCATTCTCTACACCTCCTATATCTATATAATTATACTCTTCTACGTTTAGGTGGTCTACAACCGTTGTGTGGGATTGGAGTAACATCTTTTATTAGACTAACTTCTAGCCCAGCAGCTTGTAATGATCTTATTGCTGCTTCTCTACCTGCTCCTGGCCCTTTAACGTATACTTCTACAGTTTTTAATCCGTGTTCCATAGCCTTTTTAGCAGCAGTTTCGGCAGCCATTTGAGCAGCAAATGGAGTTGATTTTCTTGAACCTTTAAAACCAAGCTGACCTGCGCTAGCCCAAGAAATAGTATTACCTTGAGTGTCAGTTAAAGTAACTATTGTATTATTAAATGTTGATCTGATATGAGCCTGACCTCTTTCAATGTTTTTTCTATCTCTTCTTTTAACACGAGCTCTTCTATTCTTCTTAGCTACCACTTACAGTCCCTCCTTTATCTATTACTTTTTACGCTTCTTACCTACTGTTTTTCTAGGACCTTTTCTAGTTCTTGCATTTGTTTTTGTACGTTGACCTCTTACAGGTAAACCTCTTCTATGTCTGATACCTCTATAGCAGTTAATGTCTTTAAGTCTTTTGATATTTAAAGCTATCTCTCTTCTTAAGTCACCTTCTACTATATACTCGTTATCTATAATATGTCTTAATTTGCTTACTTCCTCTTCAGTTAAATCCTTAACTCTTGTATCTGGATTAATACCAGCTTTAGCTAAAATTTCATTTGCTCTTGATCTTCCAATACCAAATATATAAGTTAACCCTATTTCTACTCTCTTGTCTCTTGGCAAGTCAACACCAGCAATTCTGGCCATTAATCTCTACACCTCCTAATACTGTGAATCAAATAGTTTTATGTGTATACAACTTTCTATTTCTTAGCAGCCGCGATATTCACTAACCCAAATAAATATTATACTAGAAAGTATAATAAATAGCTAGTGTATTGTGTCTATAAATTAATATTAATATTAATATTAACCTTGTTTTTGTTTATGCTTTGGATTTTCGCAAATAACCATTACTCTACCTTTTCTTTTAATAATTTTACATTTTTCACAAATTGGTTTAACTGATGGCCTTACTTTCACAGCAATCCCTCCTTGCTACTTTTTACGCCATGTAATTCTACCTCTAGTTAAATCATATGGAGATAACTCAACTGTCACTTTATCACCTGGAAGAATTCTTATAAAATTCATTCTCAGTTTGCCTGATATATGAGCTAACAATTCGTGTCCATTATCAAGCCTTACTTTAAACATTGCATTTGGTAGAGCCTCTATAACAGTTCCCTCTACCTCTATAACGTCTTTTTTGGACATTAGGCAACCTAACCTCCTATTCAGGGAAATTATATCTCTTCATTAAAAGGTTTTAGAGATTTTCTAACATAAGCGTTATTAATCTTCTCTCCCTTTTCAATCTTTTCTCTTATGTTTTTTAATATAGTCTTGTAAACTATTAAATGTTTTATTTTCTTCTTCTTTGGTTTATCTAGCCTTCTTAAATCACCATCAACTATCGATACATACTTCTCATCTATAATATCAATAACAACGAAAACTCTTCCTTTGTCTCGACCAGCTTTTGATCTTACTACTTGACCTATTTGAATATCACTAGTAGTTTCCATAAATTTCACCTCTTATTTGTTATAAAACAGTCAGTATTTCAGGTTCACCATCTGTAATGGCTATAGTGTGCTCGTAGTGAGATGACAGTTTTCCATCAAACGTAACTACCGTCCAATTATCACTAAGAATTCGAACATGATATGTTCCTGCATTCACCATTGGTTCTATAGCTAAAACCATACCTTCTTTTAATCTTGGTCCTTTGCCAGGTGGTCCAAAATTAGGTATTTGTGGGTCCTCATGCATTTTTTGTCCGATTCCATGTCCAACAAAGTCTCTCACAACTGAAAAACCATTTTTTTCTACATACTTTTGAATTGCATGAGATATATCCGAAAGTCTATATCCTACTTTTGCAAATTTTATTCCTTCGTAAAAAGATTCTTCAGTTACTTTTATAAGTCTTAGAGCCTCTTTTGATGCATTGCCTACAGGATAAGTCTTAGCACTGTCACCATAGTATCCATCTACAATCACACCAATATCTATACTTATAATATCGCCATCTTTTAGTTTTTTTAATCCAGGTATGCCATGTACAACCTCTTCATTAACTGACGTACAAATAGAAGCTGGATAACCGTTATATCCTTTAAAAGCTGGTCTACCATTGTTCTTTAATATAAAATCTTCAGCAATTCTATTTAACTCTTTCGTTGTAATGCCAGGCTTGATAAATTGTTGGAGAAAGGCATGGGTTTCAGCAACAAGCCTACCCGCCCTTCTCATCTTTTCAATCTCTCTTTTAGATTTTATTATGATCATTATTTACCGCTCCCTAAAGCCTCTACGATATCTTCGAATACCTTATCAATATTTTGCATTCCATCTATATTAGCAAGTATCCCTTTTTCTTTATAATAATCAATTAGGGGCTTAGTTTGCTCTAGATATACTTCTATTCTCTTTGTTACTGTTTCAACAGTATCGTCTTTTCTCTGATATAGCTGCCCTCCACATACATCACAGATTCCTTCTTGTTTGGGAGGATTAAATTTAATATGATAAGTCGCTCCACATTCCTTACAGATTCTTCTTCCTACTGCTCTTTCAATAAGCGCTTCTTTATCAACCTCAATATTGATTACTTTGTCTAATTGCATATTTAAGTTTTTTAATTCAACTTCAAGCGCATCTGCTTGAGCTACTGTTCTAGGAAATCCATCTAATAAGAATCCATCTTTACAGTCACTTTCTGTTAATCTATCTTTTACAATAGCTACAACTATATCATCAGGAACTAAAAGTCCTTTATCCATATACTCTTTTGCTTTTTTACCTAATTCAGTGCCCTCTTTTATGTTCTTTCTAAAAATATCTCCTGTTGATATATGTGGAATATTATATTTTTTTACAATCCCTGAAGCTTGGGTACCTTTACCAGCTCCAGGGGGTCCTAATAATATCAATCTCAAAACAATCATCTCCTTGTGGAGTAATCCAAAGCTACTTTAAGAATCCTTTATAGTGTCTCATTAACATTTGAGCTTCTATCTGCTTCATAGTTTCAAGAGCAACACCAACTACTATTAAAAGTGCAGTACCACCAAATCTAATATTTAGACTTGTAGTAGATAATATAATAGTTGGAAGTGAAGCTATTATAGCAAGTGTTAATGCTCCTACTAATGTGATTCTTGAAATAACTTTATTTAAATACTCAGCTGTTGGCTTACCTGGTCTTATACCAGGAATAAAACCACCATATTGTTTCAAGTTATTAGAATATTCATAAGGATTAAATTGAACTGCTGTATAGAAATATGTGAAGAAAATTATCAATAAAGCGTTCAATATTGAATAAATTATAACACCAGGGTTGCCGTTTAGTGATAAATACTTGTTAACCCACTCAGCAAATCCTCCTTTGAAGAAGAATGCTAAAGTCTGTGGGAATGCTAACAATGAAGTTGAGAAGATAACAGGAATTACCCCTGCCATTAAAACTTTTAGTGGTATATGAGTGCTTTGACCACCATACATTTTTCTTCCAACTACTCTTTTAGCATATTGAACAGGTATTCTTCTCTGACCTTCTTGTATTGCAACAACCCCTGCAATTATTAATATTGAAAGTACTAAGAATACTAATATCTCAATAACATTTGTTTCTCCAACTTTTAAAAGATTAATCATTTTTGCTAATCCACCAGGTACTCTTGAAATAATACCTGTAAATATAATGAGCGAAATACCATTACCTATACCTTTATCTGTAATTTGCTCACCTAACCACATTAGGAAAGCTGTACCTGCAGTTAATGTAATTACTACAACTGATACTGAAAGAAAATCTTTATTTATCAAAGCTCTATTGAAGAAACCTACACTGTAACCTATTGCCTGTATCAATGCTAGCACTACTGTACCATACCTTGTATATTTAGCAAGTTTCTTTCTTCCTTCTTCCCCTTCTCTTGCTAAAGCTTCAAGGCTAGGAATAGCTATTGTAAGTAATTGAATAATTATTGAAGCTGTAATGTAAGGATAAATGTTTAATGCAAATATTGTAAAGTTTTTAAAAGCACCACCGGCCATTAAGTTCATAAAGTCTAGTAGCCCAGCAGCTTCACCCTTAAACATTTCAGCTATTACTTGCTTATCTATTCCTGGTACTGGAATATTAGCCCCCAATCTAAATATAACTAGCATTAATAAGGTAAATAACATTCTCTTTCTTAAATCAGGAATTTTCCACGCATTCCTAAGAGTAGTTAGCATATTAGATCACCTCTACCTTTCCCCCAACTCCCTCAATTTTTTCAATAGCAGATTTACTAAACTTATGAGCTTTTACAGTTAATTTTTTGTTTAGTTCGCCATCGCCTAGTATCTTAACTCCATCCATTACTTTCTTGATTATACCTGTTTCAAGAAGTAATTCTGGAGTTACTTCTGTATTGTCTTCAAATCTATTTAATACTTCTATGTTAACTATTGCATATTCTTTTGCAAATCTATTTGTAAAACCTCTTTTTGGTAGTCTTCTATATAAAGGCATTTGTCCACCTTCGAATCCTGGTCTAACACCACCACCAGAACGTGACTTTTGACCTTTTTGACCTCTACCAGCAGTTTTTCCTTGTCCAGTAGCAGTACCTCTACCTAATCTTTTGGTAGCCTTTACACTTCCATCATTTGGTCTAAGTTCATGTAACTTCACTCTAAACACCTCCTCTTTAACTAGTCAATTACTTCAACCATGTGGCTTACTTTTTGTATCATACCTCTAATTTGAGGAGTATCTTCCTTCTCTATAATTTGACCAACTTTTTTGAAGCCTAAAGCTTCAATAGTTCTTTTTTGCTTTTCAGTTTTACCTATTTTGCTTTTTACTAATTTGATCTTTATTTTTGCCAAGGTGTATACCCCCTTACCCTAATAACTCTTCTACTGATTTTCCTCTTAATCTTGCTACTTCTTCAGCTGTTTTTAGCTGTCTTAATGCTTCTATTGTAGCATTAACCATGTTTCTAGGGTTATTTGATCCTAATGACTTAGTTCTTATGTCTCTTATACCAGCTAACTCTAATACTGCACGTACAGGACCTCCTGCTATAACTCCTGTACCTTCTGCAGCTGGCTTTAATAGAACTCTAGCAGCGCCGAATTCTCCTATGATTTCATGTGGAACAGTTGTTCCAACCATAGGCACTTTAATTAAATGCTTTTTAGCATCTTGTATAGCTTTTCTTATTGCATCAGGTATTTCTAATGCTTTTGCCATACCTACTCCAACATGACCATTTTCATCTCCAACAACAACTAATGCGCTGAATCTGAAGTTTCTACCACCTTTAACAACTTTTGTTACACGATTTATGTTAACAACTTTTTCTTTTAAATCTAATTCGCTAGCATCAATACGTCCGCGTTGCATTAATTCCCCTCCTTTAACTAAAACTTAAGTCCTGCTTCTCTTGCACCTTCAGCAAGTTCTTTAATTCTTCCGTGATATAGATAACCGCCTCTATCAAATACTACTGTTTCAATGCCTTTTTCTAAAGCTCTCTCAGCAACTAATTTACCAACTAATCTAGCTGCTTCTTTGTTTCCTGTATAGTTAACATTCTCTTTTATTTCTTTATCTAAAGTTGAAGCAGCAACTAAAGTATTTCCAGCTACATCGTCTATTATTTGTGCGTATATATGTTTAGCACTTCTAAATACATTTAATCTTGGTCTTTCAGGAGTTCCTTGTATTTTATTTCTTACTCTAAAATGCCTTTTCTTTCTATTTTCATTCCTACGTACTTTCTTAAGCACTCTTAATCACTCCTTTCCTGCTATTTACCAGTCTTACCTTCTTTACGCCTGATAATCTCGCCTTCATATCTAATACCTTTGCCTTTATAAGGCTCTGGTTTCTTCAATTCTCTTATAACCGCAGCATAGTTACCAACTTTTTGTTTATCAATACCTTTAACAATTATTTTATTGTTAGCAGGTACTTCTATTTCGATACCTTCAGGAGCTTCCATTTCTACTGGATGTGAGAAACCAAGGTTTAATACAAGCTTATTACCTTGTTTTTGCGCTCTGTATCCAACACCTACTATTTCTAGTGTTTTTGAATAACCTTTAGTCACACCTTCAATCATGTTAGCTATTAAAGTTCTTGTTAATCCGTGTAGTGACTTATGCTTTTTATTTTCAGTAGGTCTTACTACTGTTATTTCGTTATTTTCTATGTTTATTTTCATGTCTCTATGAAGTTGCTGTTCTAATTGTCCTTTTGGTCCTTTAACAACTATATAATTATTGTCGCTTAACTTTACTTCAACGCCAGCAGGAATCGCTATTGGTTTTAACCCTATTCTAGACATGACTACACCTCCTGTTCTCTGGTTTAAAAACTTTACCAAACGTAGCAGATAACTTCTCCGCCTACGCCTTCTTTTCTTGCTGCTTTGTCAGTCATTATTCCTTTTGATGTTGAAAGAATAGCTATACCAAGTCCACCTAATACTCTTGGTATTTCATCTCTCTTAGCATATACTCTTAACCCTGGTTTTGAAATTCTCTTTAATCCTGTGATAACTCTTTCATTATTCTTTCCGTATTTAAGTTGTATTCTTATAATACCCTGCTTGTTGTCATCTATAATATCATATCCCTTAATGAAACCTTCATTTAATAAGATTTCAGCTATAGCTTTCTTCATATTAGAAGCTGGGATGTCAACAGTTTCATGTTTTGCATTATTACTATTTCTGATTCTTGTAAGCATATCTGCAATTGGATCAGTCATTACCATTAGGGTTTACCTCCTTCCATATTAGCTAACTTTACCAGCTTGCCTTTTTAACTCCAGGTATTTGCCCTTTATAAGCTAATTCTCTAAAGCAAATACGGCAAATTCCAAACTTTCTTAAATAAGCATGTGGTCTACCACATATTCTACATCTATTATAAGCTCTTGTGCTGAACTTTGGTTTTCTTTTTTGTTTAGCAATTAATGATTTTTTTGCCACTTAACTCCCTCCTTCTTACTTTTTAAAGGGCATACCCATTAGTTCAAGTAATGCTTTTGCTTCTTCGTCTGTCTTAGCAGTTGTTACTACAGTTACATCTAAACCTCTTACACGATCAATTTTATCATAGTCTATTTCAGGGAAAATAAGCTGCTCTCTAATACCTAGTGAATAATTTCCTCTTCCGTCAAATGATGTGCTTGATACACCTCTAAAGTCTCTTACTCTTGGAAGAGCAATGTTCATAAATTTATCTAAAAAGTCGTACATTCTCTCTCCTCTTAGTGTAACTCTTGCACCTACTGGCATACCTGCACGAATTTTAAAGTTTGATATTGCTTTTTTCGCTCTAGTAACAACAGCTTTTTGTCCTGCTATCAAAGTTAACTCTTCAACAGCAGCCTCTAATGACTTAGGATTATCTTTAGCATCGCCAATTCCCATGTTTAGAACAACTTTTTCTATCTTTGGTACTTCCATAATGCTTTTATATTTAAACTTCTCCATTAAAGCTGGAACTACTTCGTTTACATACTTCTCTCTTAAACGTGATGTCATTTGGTGTACCTCCTTTCAGCAGTAAGAACTAATCTAAAACTTCACCGCATTTTTTGCAAACTCTTACTTTTTCACCATTTTCTAATACTTTATATCCAACTCTAACGCCTTTTTTATCTTTATCGCAATATAACATTACATTTGATACATGGATTGGTCCTTCTTGATGTATAATTCCTCCTTGCGGAGATTTTTGACTAGGCTTTGTATGCTTAGTTTGCATATTTACGCCTTCTACAATAACTCTATTACGCTTAGGCATTGCTGTTAGCACTTTACCTTTTTTCCCTTTATCTTTACCTGAGATTACTACTACTGTATCTCCTTTTTTTACATTCATTAACTACACCTCCTCTTATAATACCTCAGGTGCTAGTGATATTATTTTCATAAAGTTACCTTCTCTTAATTCTCTTGTAACAGGTCCGAAAATACGTGTACCTACAGGTGATTTATCATCCTTGATTATAACAGCTGCATTTTCTTCGAATCTTATATAGCTACCATCTGGTCTTCTAACACCTTTATTAGTTCTTACAACAACTGCTTTAACAACGTCTCCTTTTTTAACAACTCCGCCAGGTGTTGCACTCTTAACAGAACATACTATTATATCTCCGATATTAGCATATCTTCTTCTAGTTCCGCCTAAAACTTTTATACATAATAATTCTTTTGCTCCTGAATTGTCAGCAACTTTTAGACGTGATTCTGCTTGAATCATGAGATAACCTCCTTTCAAATGCTTAGGATTACTTAGCTTTTTCTACTATTCTAACCAATCTCCATCTTTTATCCTTACTTAAAGGTCTTGTTTCCATGATTTCTACAATATCACCAATTCCGCATTCATTGTTTTCATCATGAGCTTTAAACTTTGTAGTTCTTTTAATTTGTTTTCCATATAATGGATGCGATACAAATGTTTCAACTGCAACTACAATAGTTTTATCCATTTTATCGCTTACTACACGACCTATTCTAACTTTTCTATTTCCTCTACTCACGTTAAATAGTCCTCCTTTCTGGAACTACTATGCGTTCATCTTATTTAATTCTCTTTCTCTCATAATAGTCTTAACTCTTGCAATGTCTTTTCTAACTGCTTTTATTCTCATTGGATTATCCAATTGTCCTGTCGCTAATTGAAATCTAAGATTGAATAATTCTGACTTAAGATCAGTTAATTTAGTATTCAATTCCTGAGTTGTTAATTCACGCAATTCTTTAGCTTTCATTAGCTTCACCACCTTCTTGAGCTGCCTCTTCACGAGTTATAAATTTACATTTTATTGGCAATTTATGTGATGCTAATCTCATAGCTTCTCTTGCAACATCTTCAGGCACTCCTGCCATTTCAAACAAGATTCTGCCAGGTTTTACAACAGCTACCCAATATTCTGGTGAACCTTTACCAGAACCCATACGAGTTTCAGCTGGTTTTTGAGTTACTGGCTTATCTGGGAACACTTTAATCCAGATCTTACCGCCCCTCTTAACGTGTCTAGTCATAGCTCTTCTGGCAGCCTCTATTTGATTTGAAGTAATCCAAGCTGGTTCTAAAGCTTGTAATGCAAATTCACCGTAAGCTATTTTATTACCACGAGTTGCTTTACCCTTCATTCTACCTCTGTGTACTCTACGATGTTTTACTTTCTTAGGCATTAACATATTTTTTCCTCCTTCCTAAGGGATTAAAACTACATTTCTTTTTTCTCTTCCTGTTTGTCAGCTTTTTTAGCTGGAAGTACATCTCCTTTGTATATCCATACTTTAACGCCTATTTTACCATAAGTAGTATCTGCTTCAGCAAAACCGTAGCTTATATCTGCTCTTAAAGTTTGTAAAGGTATATTTCCTTCGCTGTATCCTTCTGTTCTAGCCATGTCAGCTCCACCTAATCTTCCTGATACAGCAGTTTTAATACCTTTAGCGCCCGCTCTCATACTTCTTTGAATAGCTTGCTTCATAGCTCTTCTGAAAGATACCCTTCTTTCAATTTGAGCTGCTATATTTTCTGCTACTAATTGTGCATCTAATTCAGGTACTTTTACCTCTTCAACATTTACTATAACTTTTTTCTTAGTTAATTTCTCTAATTGTTTTCTTAATTCTTCTACTCCTTGACCGCCTTTACCAATAACCATTCCTGGTTTAGCAGTATTTATTGTTACTCTTACTCTGTTAGCCGATCTTTCTATTTCTATTTTTGAAATTCCAGCTATATATAATTTTTGTTTTACAAATTTACGTATATTAAAATCTTCTACTAGAAAATCTGCGAATTCTTTCTTTCCAGCATACCATCTAGAGTCCCAATCTTTTATAATTCCAACTCTAAGTCCATGTGGATTTACTTTCTGACCCATTTCAGTCCCTCCTTATCTATTCTCTTTCCCTAAGCACTACTCCTATATGACTAGTTCTCTTAAGAATAGGATATGCTCTTCCTTGTGCTCTCGGTCTCCATCTTTTTAGTGTAGGACCTTGATTAGCGTAAACCTCAGCTACATAAAGATTATCTCTATCCATATCAAAATTGTTTTCAGCGTTAGCAAGTGCTGACTTAACAACTTTTTCTAATAATCTAGCTGATTTCTTAGGAGTAAACTTTAAAATAGCAAGAGCTTCATTTACATTTTTGCCCCTAATTAAATTTGCTACTATCTGAACTTTCCTGGGTGAAATACGAACATATTTGGCAATAGCTCTAGCTTCCACCTGAATTCCCTCCTTTATCTATCTAACTTTAGTTGTTTTCTCTGTGTCTGCATGACCTCTATAAGTTCTTGTTGGAGCAAATTCTCCTAACTTATGACCAACCATATCTTCAGTTATATAAACTGGTACATGTTTTCTACCATCATGAACTGCTAATGTGTGACCAACCATTTGTGGGAAAATAGTTGAACGACGTGACCAAGTTTTAATAACTTTCTTTTCATTCTTTTTGTTCATTTCTTCTACTTTTTTTAATAACTTAGGATCACAATAAGGACCCTTTTTTAGTGATCTACCCATCTATGATCCTCCTTTCAATGCCACTTTATTTTTAACCGACGCATCTTAGTTTATATAAAACTACATTATTTCTTTCTTTTTCTAACAATAAATTTATCAGATGGTTTATTTTTCTTACGAGTTTTGTATCCAAGAGTTGGTTTGCCCCATGGAGTAACAGGTGTTGGTCTACCAATTGGTGCTCTACCTTCTCCACCACCGTGTGGGTGATCGTTAGGGTTCATAACACTACCTCTAACAGTAGGTCTTATACCCATATGTCTCTTTCTACCAGCTTTACCTATAGTAATATTTTCATGATCTATGTTTCCAACTTGACCTATTGTTGCTCTACACTCTAATCTTATTTTTCTTACTTCTCCTGAAGGAAGTTTGATTAAAGCATAGTCTCCTTCTTTAGCCATAAGTTGCGCTGAGTTACCAGCTGATCTAACTAATTGTGCACCCTTACCAGGCTTTAACTCTATGTTATGAATTGTACTACCAACTGGTATACTTCTTAAAGGTAATGCATTACCTATTTTAATATCAACATTTTCTCCTGATTCAATAATATCTCCAACTTTTAATTTGTATGGAGCTATAATATATCTTTTCTCACCATCTGCATAACTAATAAGTGCTATGTTTGCAGTTCTGTTTGGATCATATTCTATTGCAACAACTTTTCCTGGAATACCATCTTTATTTCTTTTGAAATCTATAATTCTATATTTTCTCTTAGCTCCGCCACCTCTATGACGAACTGTTATTCTACCTTGAGCATTTCTTCCAGCTTTTTTGTTCAAAGATACTGTTAAAGATTTTTCCGGCTCTTTTTTTGTTATCTCTTCAAAAGTGGAAACAGTCATCTGTCTTCTAGCTGGTGAAGTAGGCTTAAAACTCTTTATACCCATTTCCGTTCCCTCCTTCTAACTAATTCTACCGCTAAATCATACCTTCAAAGAACTCTATACCTTTACTATCTGAAGTTAAAGTAACAATAGCCTTCTTCCAATTTGGCCTTCTTCCTACATGAATACCCATTCTTTTAACTTTACCTTTCATGTTCATTGTGTTAACTTTTTCAACTTTAACTCCAAATATTTGTTCAATTGCGTTTTTAATTTCAGTTTTATTAGCCCTTTTATCCACTACAAAGGTGTATTTCCCTTCTGCCATGTCATTCATACTTTTTTCAGTAATAATAGGTTTTATTATAATATCGTGTGGGCTACGCATTATGCATACACCTCCTCCACTTTTCGAACCGCATCCTTAGTTATGATAAAAGAATCGCAGTTTAAAATGTCATAAACATTTAATGTATTTACAAGTGTAGTCTTTACACCTTGTATATTTCTTGCTGATTTTACTACATTTTCATCTTTTCCACTCATAACTATAAGAGCTTTTTTGTTTGAATTTAAGTTGTTTAAGATAGATACCATATCCTTAGTTTTAGGTCTATCCATTTTTAATTCGTCTAATACTATTATTTCTCCATTTACTACTTTTGAACTTAATGCTGATTTCATAGCAAGTCTCTTGATTTTCTTTGGTAATTTATAGCTGTAATCTCTTGGTTTTGGTGCGAATACAACTCCGCCACCTTTCCAAATAGGTGATCTTATACTTCCGTGACGTGCTCTACCTGTTCCTTTTTGTCTCCAAGGCTTTCTTCCGCCACCTCTCACCTCTGATCTAGTTTTAGCTGATTGAGTACCTTGTCTTCTATTAGCAAGATGATTCTTTACAGCTTCATATAATACGTGTTCATTAATTTCAACACCAAATACGCTATCATTTAACTCTATATCACCAATTTGTTGTCCAGATACATTATATAAAGCTACCTTTGGCATTTTATGTCCTCCCTTCTATAAAAAGTAACTTTCTTAAGCTTTAACACTTTGTTTTATTGTTAATAATCCACCTTTAGGTCCTGGAACTGCTCCTTTTATAAGGATTAAGTTCTTTTCTGCATCAACTCTAACAACTTCAAGGTTTTGAACTGTTACTCTTTCATGTCCCATATGTCCTGGAAGTTTCTTAGTTTTGAATACTCTTGATGGATATGAAGAAGCACCTAATGAACCTACAGCTCTGTGATATTTAGAACCGTGAGTTTCTGGTCCTCTTGATTGATTATGTCTTTTAATAACACCTTGGAATCCCTTACCTTTTGAAATTCCTATTACATCCACTTTATCTCCTGCACTGAAAACATCTGCTTTGATCTCTTGTCCTACTTCATATTCATCTACATTTTCTACTCTAAACTCTCTTAAATATCTCTTGTATTCAACTCCAGCTTTTTCAAAGTGTCCTTTAAGTGGTTTGTTAACTTTCTTTTCTTTTATATCACTGAAACCAACTTGTATTGCGCTATAACCGTCTTTCTCAATAGTCTTTTTCTGTACAACCTTAACTGGTCCAGCTTCGATTACTGTTACTGGTATAACAACACCGTCTTCTGTGAAAACTTGTGTCATACCTAACTTTCTTCCTAATATAGCTTTCATATCTACACCTCCTATAATCTTACAGCGGATTACACGTCATGTGCAATCATGCTAAGAATTATAACTTAATTTCAATGTCAACGCCTGCAGGCAAGTTAAGTCTCATTAACGCATCTACAGTTTTTGGCGAAGGGTTTGTAATATCGATTAATCTCTTGTGAGTTCTTTGTTCGAACTGCTCTCTTGAATCTTTATACTTGTGAACTGCTCTTAAGATTGTTATAACTTGTCTTTCTGTTGGTAGAGGTACAGGACCTGATACTGTTGCTCCTGTTCTCTTAGCAGTCTCTACAATCTTACGAGCTGAAGAATCAAGAATTTCGTGATCATAAGCTTTTAGTCTGATTCTTATTTTTTGTTTTCCCTTACCATTATTTTTTGACATAAAATTCCCTCCTTCTATCGCATGTTATATTTTACACATGCGACGTGGAATCACCTATACACTCAACCGGGCGTTTTGTATATTTTTTTTATCAACCGGTCCAGTGACAAGGCAATACCAGTCGCCCGATTTCAAATCGGACATTCTCGGCAAAAATTCCCTTAAAATTTAAGCAACCTTTTGCCTCATCGCATGTCAATTGCACACTATATCATTTTATATTAATTTAAAAGAAAACTCAAGCCCTAATTAAGATTTTTTTTTGGCTTTTTGAATATTTTTTAGATATTAAAAGAAGGGTTGCCCCTTCTTTTAATATCTTGTATTATTATTCAATAATTTGAGTAACAACAC
>NZ_JXLL01000011.1 GCF_001316435.1 Caloranaerobacter sp. TR13 | reverse complement strand
GCGTTATTTTCATAAATATTTTATTTTTTCACAAACTTAGGAATTATTCCCCCTCAAATATTTATTTCAAAACTATATTAACAATAACCCAACCCAAGTAACTTCATCTTTTCTAAATTCAATATTAATACCAATTTTCTTGCATGTATTTATAACATCTATGCCCATTGCTTCTAGTGAGGGTCTAGCCTTATTAGGATAATTACACTTTTTGATACCAAGCTTTGCATTACATACTTTGCATAGTTTACAGTTACCACCAATTAAAGCATAAGAATTTTCAAAGCCAAGTTTTTTTACTTCTTCTTCTAGTTCTAACATAATCTCATGAAGCTTATAAGCAGGTTTGTAGAATTCTTTCATATCATTTGGGTCATTTACATTATCTTTAACTATAACTATAAAACCTACATTATATGTTTTTAACTTCTTTTTAAACTCTTCAATACCGCCGACATATGGTGGACACATGTAATTTGCACCATATTGTTCACATTTGTTCTGTATACAGTAGTTCCTTACTGTTTGAGTTATTTCAATTTCATTTATCAATACCTCTTTTATCACATAAACTTTTTTCGTAATTTCATATACCTTCAACAAATCTTTAACTTTAAGCTTATTCATATACGAATACTCCTTTATTTATTATACATTGTCCAAATTCCTATATCTTTAAATCCTAATCTTTTGTATATCCTACCAGCTTTCGGATTATCATAAAAAAGGCATAAACTTTTTCCCTCATTCAAAAGATCTTTACATAGTTTAGTCATGCAAGCTGTTGCATAACCTTTTTTTCTATAATCTATATGAGTACAAACACCAACTATCATAGCAGAAGTACTGTTTTCAGCTGTTGTTTGTGCAACTGAAACCATTTTTCCATCTTCTTCTATATAATATCCTCTACCTGTATTATCCTCAAATTTCCTTCTTATAGACTCTTCAGATATGTTTTTAGAAAATTCTTCTATTAATTTGGTTAATTCTATTATCTTATCAACATCTTCTAACTCTACTTTTTTTACCTTAGTTAATAACTCATTTTCTTCAAGTTTTGAACCTTCATCTAATTTACAGAAATATGTATCTCTTTTCTTTGAAAAGCTATGCAGCTTTTCAAATTTCTCAACTGTAGATTTTTCTCCTGAAAACATCTTAAAATCTTCACTCTTCATAATATTATAAAACCCTTCAACATCAAATTTATCTCTTGAATAAAAAATAAAGCTCTCAAAGTATTTTAATAAAACACCAATTAGTTCTCCCTTTTGATTAAACTCTCCCCACAATTTCTGAAATTCATTATTGAACCCATAGTTCTCAACATCTCCTATAATAAACAAATTTAACTCTTTTTCTTTCTTAACATATTCCATAAGTATGCCATAATCCTCATTATTTAGTAATCTAATCATTGTAAACTCCCCCCCTACTAATAATTTTAAATTATTATACAGTATAACTTCAGTTAGTTCAAATATTTTATCGATAAAAATACCCTATAGCATAACTACTATAGGGTATTTTTATCAGTAATTTCTCTATTACTGTATTTACTTAAAACTAACACTATTATAGGTATAGTAATAAGTTGAATTATTATTCCTGGTAAACCTGTTAATATAGATCCTTTAACAAACATAAGTGCATTTATTTTAACTCCGAAAATAACAGATAAAATATAAGCCACTAGTCCGCCACTAATTCTTCCAATAATCATTGCTAAAATCAAAGATATGACAGTATTTAGTTTCATTTTTTTACTAAAGATAGACACACTTAAACCATATAATCCTATCTCAAAAGACATAATCAAAGCTATTGGGAATAAAGGTGGCATTCCTGTAACCATTGAATTTAAATAAGGCAATATAAAACCAATAATAAATGCAGTTGGAGATGATACAAAAAATCCAGCTATTAATGCAGGTATATGCATTGGTAAGAAAACTTTCCCACTAATACCTATTAAGTGGAATAAAGATGGTAATACTATTCCCATAGCTATAAATAATCCTGCTAAAACAATTTCTCTAGTTTTACTGTTTAAGTTCATATTCAATCCCTCCTTAAAAAAATAACCATGAAAATAATCTTTCCTATAAGATTACCTTCATGGTTTTATTTCCTTACTTTATTTATTTCCTCAATAATATAATCAAGCATTTGATTAATATTTAATTCTTGTGTACCTGCTATATAGACATTACATCTATTGAGAGGTAAAATGATCTTTCTTGCTTCACTTGTAGATATGGCTTCAGCCATTACTGGAGTTATTTCTCCCATCATAGAATTCGCAATCAATATTGCTATAGGTCCAATAATTATGTCAACTTTTTTACTCATTACTTTTACAGCATTTTCACCTGTTGCCCCTGCATTAGCTCCTGCCTTTAACATATTGGAGGTTGCCAAAGAATTCGTTCCTAATGCAATAATTTCTATATCATCTTTAATTTCACTTCTAACTTTTTCTACAATTGACTTACCTAAACCTCCACCCTGTCCATCTACAACTGCAATTTTCATAACATCTCCCCTTCTTAGGACATCACAATCATTATAATACAAATATATATTATTTATCAATACAGCAATAACTATATTTGAAGAAACTTTTTTACATTTTCTATTAATTTTACTGTATCTTCATGGCGTTGAGCTATCTTTTCAACAGGGCACATATCACTTTTATCTCTATTTAATATATATTGCACCTTTGTATTATATTCATATTTAATATTATATTCTTTTAATACTTTAACAGCATTTTCGCTCACAATATCTGCAAAGATTGATCTAAATCCTGCCTTTATGCAAAGCATTGCTGCTGCTTTACCTATAACTTTATCAGCTAAGCTTGCTCCTTTTATAGCTTCTTCTTTTTCTAGAACAACACTCAGTAATGGTTTTATCCCTCTTTCCTTACTTACAAATACAACTTCACCATTTTTAACTATAGCTAGAGAATAATTTTTCTCAAATAATATTTCTTTTGCTTTTTCTAAATCGTACATCGTGCTACCACCTTGTCAACATTTTTATATAAAATTCAAAAACAAAATTATAAAATGAGCAGAAATTCCAGCAACAAGCCCACCTATTACATGACTCGTTATCGCCTTTGATATAAGTTTTCTATATCCTAATGCATCTAACATAGCAACATGTGTGCTTAAAAACCCACTCCAACACATTCCCATTGCAGTAAAAACAGCTATTTCATTTGAACCTATAATACCACTTTCTAAAAACTTTGGAACAAGACTTAAAGCTGCTCCAACAGCTCCTAATGCAGTTATTGGAAATGCTATAGCTTCAGGACTTTTAAAACCAAATAAAGGCTTAAGAATAGGTGATAAAAACTCTCCTATTCTTGGCAGCAATCTAACTCCTTCAAAAGCCTTTCCTTGATATCCAATAGAAGGATCAGCTGGCCCAAAAGTTAAAACCATTATAACAGTACAAATTACTAAAACTCCTGGAATTATACTAAGCCCAATATCTACTCCTAATTTACCTCCTTCTAGAAAAGCTGTTAAAAATCTTTCAAAAAAGCTGCCTTGTGCGTGCTCTATAATATTATCTTCAATATCTATATCTCTCTTATTTTTCATCTTCTTTTCTGGTTCTTCGGGTAATACTTTTTTAGTTCTATAAGCCATTATTCTAACACTAACAACACTTCCTATTATAGCACCGATATTTCCTATTAATGCCTCTTTAAAAAATCCTAACCCCGTCATGAAAGTTGTAACTATAAGACCCATTCCAAATGCAGTACCTAGATTGCATAAGCAGGGTATTTGATGTTTCTTAAAATAACTTAAGAAATCATCATCCTTGGATAATGATATAATTGCTGGATTATCAGAAAGATAAGTTGTTATTACTCCTAAAAAAGCTACTCCAGGCATATTGAATAAAGGTTTCATTAAAGGAGAAAATATCTTATTTAATAGCTTAACTAAACCAAATTCAGTTGCAAGCTTACCAAAAGCTCCAGTTAATACTGCTATTGCCATAATATAAAATACAGTATCAATTAACAGCTCATAAGCTGTTGACATAATAGTCGAAAACATATTACTAATTCCCATATTTGCCCCTAAATAACCAAAAAACAAAGAAATAATTGCCAAAAAAATAATAGTATCCAGATATGGAATCGTTTTCCTAGTGCTTCCCGTTGTCATTTTATGCATCGTTTATACACCCCTTCTAAATATGTTAATTAACCCAGGATAATCATATTATATAAGATACAAAATACTAAAGCAATAAATTTTATCAATGTTTTGAAAAATTCATATAAGTGATA
This sequence comes from Caloranaerobacter sp. TR13, assembly GCF_001316435.1. Classification (NCBI taxonomy): domain Bacteria; kingdom Bacillati; phylum Bacillota; class Tissierellia; order Tissierellales; family Thermohalobacteraceae; genus Caloranaerobacter; species Caloranaerobacter sp. TR13. Next base: position 56,692 of record NZ_JXLL01000011.1, on the reverse strand, counting down.
GGCTAGTATTCATATTTCATTCAAAGATGTGTAAAACTAATATAAATAGTTTAAAAGGGGTGTTTAATTTGAATATTAAAGATAAGAAAGAAAATCTTACAAAAGATGAATTATTAGTTGATTACATCAAAGATCAATTAGAAGAAAAAATGCAAGCATCTAGTATGGATATTAACGTAACCTGCAGAGATGGAGTCGTTCACCTTTCTGGATTTGTTGATGTACTAGCAGAAAAAAAATATGCTCAGCAAATCGCTTATAATATTGACGGAGTTAGAAAAGTAGAAAATAACATCACTATAGGTGTTGAAGGACAGATTACAGATAAGCATATCGAAAAAGAAGTTATCGACAGACTTCGTAATAACAGTTATTCTGAAAAAATAAATGGTGTTGGAGTCAAAGTAAAAGATGGTGTTGTAAATCTAGTTGGCCATGTAGATACATTAAAAGACTCACACATTGCAATGGAAATTGCATCTAAAGTCAGAGGTGTAAAGGACGTTGTAAATAATACACAAATCTCTACTTTAGGGGTAATTGATGATGTTACTATAACTAATATGATTAGAGATAAATTAAATAGAGCTAATTTTAGTGGAGAAGATATTGCTTGTACAGTTACAGGAGGTATTGCCTCATTGTCAGGATATGCACAAACTAGAAGAGATGCAGAAATAGCAAAAGAATTGGCTATGAGCGTTAAAGGAGTGAGGAAAGTTATTAATAAAATTCGAATAAGAGAAAAATAAGCCATGATTTTACTAACAAAGAAGTTAGCTTAGTGTACATGCTGAGCCAACTTCTTTATACTAAAATTACATTTTTACATCCATTTTTTGATGCTATATTAAATAATTTCTGCAAAAGTTCATCATCTGGTACAAAGCTGTGTACTCCCTCGCGTACTCCAATCGGTCTATATTTGATAATCTTATATCTTATATTTGGATTTAAACTAGCTATTAATTTGCTTATATTATCAACATTATAGTAATTATCTAAAATACCTGGCACTATTACTGTCCTAACCTCATATAGTTTATTAATCTTTGCTAAATACTTTATATTTTCAATTACAGTTGCATTGCCTTTTCCAGTAAGTTTTAAATGCTCATCTCTATCAAACGATTTTAAGTCTATCATTGCCATATCCATATTTTCAACTAATAATCTTAAATTATTTAAAGGTATATACCCATTGGAATCTAAAAAAGTAGTTAACCCGATTTCCTTTGTTTCCTTAAATATTTCACTAACAAAATTATACTGTAATGTACATTCTCCACCAGAAATAGTAACACCAGATATAAAGGGCTTTATTTTTCTTACAAAATCAATTACTTCATCCACTGTCATCAATTTTACTTTTGGTGAACTTGAATTTGGACAAGTTTTTATACATAAATCACAGTTTTTACAGTACTTTTCATTCCATATAACTTTATTATTTATTATACTAAGTGCATTATATGGACATTTATAGACACATATTCGGCAATTTATACAATAGTTAATAGTTTCTGGATTATGACAATACAAACAATTAAAATTACAACCTTGTAAAAATATTACTGTTCTATTTCCAGGTCCGTCAACAGAACTAAATGGTAAAATTTTATTTACATAACCTTTAGTCATATCTTCTTACCTTTCTATTTAGAAGATTTTGCTTTTCAACCGCTTCCAATCCTAAAGAAACTGTATCTTGCAGCACTTGGTATCCTTTTTTTAGCCTATCCATATCTGATTTTTTAACTAAATATCCTGTAATTCTTATCAAATCACTATCACTACAATAGAAAGAAAACATTCTTAACCCACTTTCCATTGCACCATCTATAATATTTAATACATATTCTGGATTATTTTTCGCTGTACTATCAAAAGTAAATATATCACTTATACCAGACGGAAAATACTTATGAAACATGGATGCTTGTAAAATATGCTCATAAATTTCTGGTTCATCACCTATTGGTATTCTACAACCAGGACTAACATCTATATCTGAAGATATACCCGACTGTGCATGTAGAAGAAATTTACCTTTAGTAATCTTACAATATTGATTATGATAATTGTTGACTTCTTTCTTTATTTTCTCGATTATCTCAATACCAAGATTATTAGCTTTTTTAGAATGACCATATTTTTCAATTTTGTCGACTGCATTTAGCAATATGTTAACACATTCTGCTAATCCAAAAATTCCAAACATTGCTGTAAATCTATCCTTTAAAATCAGACCTTCGTCAACAAGAAAACTGCTTTCAAAGAAATTACTTTCTTCAACCAAAAATTTTATTCTTTCATCCATTACTTCAGTCATTAATTTTACTGCATAAGGAATTACTTTATTAAGAAAATCGTCAATTCCTGAACTTATTCTAGCAAGTCGCTTTAAATTTAATCTTACTAGCGTATAGCTTCCTCCACCTATAGGCAATCCATTATAACAGCTTGCTATTCCATATCTACCATCAAAATCCTTTTGAAACATTTTATGGTTTGCAAAGTATGGTTTAGATACTTCTAATCCAGTTCTTACAGCCTCTATTGCAAAATCTCTGGGTGTATCTTTACTATATTTTAGCGTTAGATTAGGTACTGCATTTCTTAATTCCCTTTCTGCAACTAATATTGCTCTTCCTACCTTAGTAGCTTCTGGCCCAATATTAGCATGAACAAAAGAATCAGTTAATGTTTTATCTATATGAGTTAAAAACAATTTTATTATACTTAATACATATTCTTCATCTTCATCTGCTGCATAAGGCTCTAATAACTTATCTATTTCACCTAAATATACTGGGAACGATGTTATTGAAGGGACATGTTTATATAAAATCAGTAGGTTATTAACAGCTTCGAGTAGACTTTCAGCAGGTTTTAAACCAAAAAATTTACTGCCATTCTCCATAAATTTTTTATAATCAGGCAATATATATCTAGGTCTATAAGGTGCATTACCCTCAAATAAGTCACATATAATGCCTTTATTCATAAACTCTTTTGCTTCAGAACTAATATTTAATACATTTATTGAATTTTCAGCTTCTCTTGCTAACTGCAACACTTTTTGCTCAAATGTTAATGTTTTATCTTTAATAATATTTAATACATTTTCCATAGATTCCACTCCCTAACCTTCAAATAAATCTTCGAAAACCTTTTCTATTTGCTCCTTCCTTCTTTGTGTTTCTTCTATATCTATATAATATTCATTATCTTTAATTACTACTACATCTCCTTCCTTAGCATTCTGTGGAAGTTTATCTTTAAGTATATTAATAATTTTTAAATTCTCTAGTTCAACTATAGCATATTTACCTTCAAATCTATCAATTGTACCCTTTATAAAAATACCCCCTATTCTATACAATTTTTATGAGGTCTATATCCTGCTTTTTCTGCTTCTTCTTCACTTTTGAATACTACCCTATTTTCTTGTTTTGGCAAACTTTTACATTGTGTAGCATGGTAAACCTTTGTTCTTTTATTACCTATATAAACTGTTTTTTTATGTTTTTCATTTTTTGTTATATCATAATTATTTTTTGTAATTCCTTTATTGAAATCGATTTTATAGCCATCAGAAGTTGCAATTATAGTTCCCAATTCATCCGTTCTTAATACTTTTATCCCCATTTTATCTAGCCTTTTTAATACTTCTTTATGAGGATGTCCATAATCATTATCTTTACTAACTGATATAACTGCAAATTTAGGATTAATTTTTTTTAAAAATTCATAATTGGTTGAAGTTCTGCCCCCATGATGCCCAACCTTTAAAACATCTGCTTTTAAATCATAACCTAGCTTTATCATTTCTGCTTCAGAATCTTTTTCAGCATCACCAGTAAAAATAAAAGAAGTATTTTTATAAATTAACTTGTTTACTATTGAATATTCATTAGTTTCATCATACTTTTCAGAATTTGGGGCAATTATTGTAAACTTCAAATTCTCTGTGTCTATTATACTTAAACCACCTTTTGCTTGAATAATCTTTAAACCTTTGTTTTTTATTTCCTGTAACAAAGTTGCAAATATTCTTGTATTACTTATCTTATTTGGCATATATACTTTTTTAATATCAAAATTTTTTATAACCTCTGGTAATCCACCAATATGATCTTCATGTGGATGAGTTGCAATAATATAATTTATCTTACTAATACCCATACTTTTTATGTATTCAACTACAAATTTCCCATCTTCTCTATTACCACCATCTATTAATGCAGTCTCACCATTAGGAAATTGTATTAATATACTATCTGCTTGCCCAACATCAAGAAAATGAACTTTTAATAAACCATAGCTGTTACTTGATACATTTTGATTTGATACATCAACTTGAGTACAACCAAAAAGAAATGTGATTAATAAGACTAACAATAAAAACTTCAATTTTTTTACTTTTATAAGCTTCACTATTGTCATACCTCCCTAGCTGCAAAAAATATTGTTATTTTTTATTTGATCTTATTCTTCCATAATAACAGCAGCCTATAGCACCATTAAATTGAGGATAATTTAATGAAATTACTTCATCATAATCTGCACTTAAATATTTTATTAGTGCATTATTACGAGCTACACCACCTGAAAGTACTAACTTTCTTCCTTTGAATCTCGTTAAAAGCGGCTTCAGTCTTCTATATAAAGAAAAATTAACGCTAGAACACAGTGATTCTAAATTAACTCCTTCTGCAATTTTACCTATTAATTCAGATTCAGAAAAAACTGCACAAGTTGAATTAAGCTCAACTGGGTCTTTATAATACTTAAATAATTCATCTAAAGAAACCTCTAAAATATTAGCCATATTTTCTAAATATCTACCACATGAAGCTGCACATTTGTCATTCAATTCTAAGTCACTTATAATTCCTTTCTCAACTTTTACAATTTTAACGTCTTGACCACCAACATCTAATAAAATAAAATCCTTCAAACCACTCTGATAAATTGCTCCATATACATGTGCCTTTATTTCATTGATAGGCTCAAATCTTCTTAAATCAGTATTATTTCTACCATAACCTGTAGAAATCGCTATATCTATGTTTTTGATATTAAGCTTTTGCAAATCTACTACTATCTTTCCATCAAAATTGCAATAATCTCTATAAAAAGACATTGTACTTACTTTAAACATTTTTATTATCTTTTCATCTTCCATTAACACAACCTTTACTTCTCTACTTCCTAAGTCTATTCCTAAAATTCTCAACTTCAGCACCCCTTCAAATCACTAAGCATATCTAAAAATGCTTCTATTCTAAATTTAGTTCTAGCATCTAGTTGATTTAATTTATCACCTTCTATATTTAAAACTGGTACATCTAATTCTTTTTTTATGATAATATCCTCGATTGCTCTATAACAAAAAGCCTGAGTATAATGTATAATACCATCTATTTTTCTCTTCTTTATTTCTTCTTTTATCTTTTCTAATCTAAACCCGATATCATATGGATAAGTATAATCGTAATACTGCTCATAAATGTCTTTAGCGTTCTCAGCTCTTGGAAAAGCAAATTCTCTTTGTACTTCATTATAAATTATATGTGAATCAAATTTCTCTACAAATTCATATAAATTACCAGTCATAGGTGGTACGCCTATATATCCTAATCTTATTTTCCTCATTACTGGACTTCTTTTTTCGATTTCGTGCAATTTTTTTAATAGCATTTCCTCAAATTCGTCTATATTCCCATTAAAATCACTTAAACTTACTTGATATAAATGATTTTCAAAACCATTTACTTTTCCCTCCATATACGTAAGCTCATCTATTCTTTTTGCAATTTTTCTAATTTTATTCAATCTTTTTCTGATTAACTCAACTTGAGTTTCATAAACCCCAAATAAAGACATAAAATCTTTTATTGCTTTCTTTACATCTCTTAAATTATGACTATGTGGATATGAAAAAGGATATACCTTTATCCCATTTTGTCTTAATACTTCTATCAACGCTTTAGTATTTGAACAATCTCCTTCTATTACACCTATTACTTCAGTAATCTCATTTTCCAAAACTGCCCCATAGATACCTTTAATCCAAGCACATGAGCTTTTTGGAAATCCATCTTTTTCTGCTATTTCTATATATTTCCCATATTCCTCTGAAGTAATAAAAAGATTATTTAAGTCAATAACTCTGTATCCAGCAGCTAATAAAACTTCTATTGGAACAGTTGTAGTTATCCCTATTGTTTTCATCTTAAGTACCTCCTAAGTAATTAAATCCAAAAAGTACAAAAAAAGGGCATACGTGCCCTTTTATTAATACTACCTATATCAGTAGCTGGCCCGTAGTTTTGTTTAAAGACAGGATGGTTTCGAACTGTCTTATTTAATTTTGCTGATTAAGTATAGCATAAATATTATAAATACTCAATTTAATTTCACATTAGATCCTTAAGAATTTCCTTAATCTATTTTTATAATAACTGATAGCTAAACTATAACATATATCATAAATAATAAAGAATACTTGTAATAACAATAAAATAAACCATATTGGAAGTTTTATATATAAATTACTAACAAATAAATTAACTGTAATTATATAAGTCACATATGCGAATAAGTTAAAAAGAGCTATTTTTATTACCCATTCAGCTAAAATATTATTTATTTTTTCAATATAATATTTTATTATTCCATAATATCCAAAATAAATAACATACGGTATCATTATTAATTTATTAGGTATAATTATAAATCCTAAAATAGAAACAGCTCCATAAGTTATTAATGAAAAATAAGTTTTAAATTCTATTACAATCGCAGCAATAAAAACAGTACTCAAACTAAAGAAAAAAATCTTATTAGTAGGTAATATTGAAGCTAAATATAGACACAAAACAGATAATAATACAACAATACCACCTAGAGCTACTTTTTTTGACTTGCTTGAATTACTCATATTATTTGCCCCCATTAACAGCAAGTGATAAAATCTCCTCCCATACATTCACAGCAACAGTCAGTACATATTAAACATTGACAAATTTCACAAAGAGAAGTATCGCTACCATAACCCATACTTCGTCCTACATCTCTATAAGTTTCATTTCTAAAAGAAATATTGTTTAACACATTTCTATACTCAGTATTGTTTGGATCCAAATTAACAGCTCTTCTAACATGCTGGTATCCCTGCTCATACCAGCCTTTTTTCAACAATATTACTCCTTTTAAAAAATACCATTCAGCTCCTCTACTTGTACTGTTTTCTAATATATTATATGCTTCTTTAAGTCGACCCATATCAATCAATTTGCGAACCTCATCGAATTCACTAAAATTTGTACTGTCATATTGATTGTACTTCCAGTTATTATTACTTTCATGATTTCTACTTCTTTTATTCATAAGTATATTATAAGCTTCATTAATCTCTTTAAGTTTCTCTTCAGCAAGGTCAGCAAGAGGATTATTAACATATTGATCTGGGTGGTATTTTCTCACAAGCATCTTATATGCTCTCTTTATTTCTTCTTCACTTGCACCATCTCTAAGCCCTAATACTTCATAAGGATTTTTCATTGCTTACAACTCCCTTTCTTAAGAATCTGCACCATTTTCTGTCTTGTTCCCATATAAACTATATTTTCAATTATATTTCTATTATATTTTATATCTAATAATTCGAAACTTTTTGCTAGATTGTCTAGCGTAAATGTCAGAAAAAATTCTATAGGCTCTCTTACTCTATTTAAAAAGTTTTCTAATCCTTCTTTTGAACTATATTTATATTGTAAAAGGATAGGGTTATAATTTCCCTCTTTAATATCTTTTTCTATATCATTAAATGCATCTAACACATAAATAAAACGTCCTAAATTATATCCAAGCCATCTTAAAACTCTTATCGTCCTATCATCACTAATAAACGGCGATGCAGCTATCTCTTCCATTAGCTTACCAAAAGCATCAGCACTCTCATCAATAATATCACATTTTTCTTTTTCTAGTTTTGCTAACTTGTCCAAATTATTTACAACAGCTAAATATTTATCTTCAAAAACGTATTTAGCTTTATTTTTTGGAAAAATAAAGGGTATCATACCTATTAAAGAAAGTAAATTCCTTTCATCTTTCCAATCATCTAACAATTTATAATAAACTAGAATAACACTAATATAAGCACTATAACTAAGATTTTCATTTTTCACTACAATAGGCTTTTTCTTAAATGGATTAGCAATACAGCCTTCATATTTTATCTTGTCCTTTTTTTCGTCTAAAGAGGATAATAATAGTCCTAAAAAAGTGAAATCATAATTTAAACCAAATCTAACTACTTGATTAAATTCACTTCCAAGAACCTTGCATAGTCCGCAATAATATGCTTTAAATATATTATATTCTCTAACTTTCAATTCATCTTTATATGGTGTTACATAGCCAAACAATTTATCCACTCTTTCTATTTTTTAAATTGATTTAATTGCTTAATTAATATTTTAAAGTATCAAATAAGAAATAACAATAATATTCTTGTCAAAAAATCTCCAATATTCAAGAAATTGATTATAGTTAACTATTAAATGGCAATACTAGAATTGAAATTAAAATCGGAGGTAAGCTTATGAGAATCCCAAAACATATAGGAATAATTCCTGATGGAAATAGAAGATGGGCCGTAGGGAAAGGGCTTTCAAAAGAAATGGGCTATGAAAAAGGTCTTGACCCTGGTATTAAAGTATTTGAATTATGTAAAAAAATAGGAATTAAAGAACTTACATTTTATGGTTTTACTATAGATAATACTAAAAGGCCTTCAATACAAACTAGAGCGTTTACTAAAGCATGTATAAAAGCTGTAGAATTACTTTCAAATAGAGATGCTTCTTTGTTAGTAGTAGGTAATACTGATTCTCCTATGTTTCCTAAAGAATTACTGCCTTATACTAATAATAGAAAAACATTTGGTAAAGGAGGTATAAAAGTTAATTTTTTAGTTAACTATGGTTGGCAATGGGATGTAAAAAAATTAATAAATCAGAAAAGCATCTCTAATAATGTAATAGGCTTATTGCATTCAAAAGATATTTCAAGAATAGACTTAGTTATACGCTGGGGAGGTAGAAAAAGATTAAGTGGTTTTTTACCTTTACAAACAGTTTATTCAGACTTCTATTTTATTGATGATTATTGGCCTGATTTTAAAAAAGAGCATTTTTACCATGCTCTTGAATGGTACGATAAACAAGACATAACATTAGGAGGATAAAATATAGGCTTAGAGACATGCTAAGCCTATATTTTAACTTATATATCATTTACAGGAGTTAATGGTTTTTCATTATTAAATACAGCTATTATGTTTTTTGCAGCTATTTTCGCCATATTATCTCTCGTATTAATAGTTGCACTACCTATATGTGGCACCAAAACAACGTTTTCCATTTTCTTTAAATCTCCCTCTACTTCTGGTTCTTTTTCATAAACATCTAATCCTGCTCCCCAAATTTCTTTCTCTTTTAAAGCCTTAACTAATGCTTTTTCATCTATTACAGGGCCTCTTGCTGTATTTATTAGAATTGCAGTTTTTTTCATCAACTTAAATTCACGTTCTCCAATCATATGATATGTCTCTTGTGTAAGTGGAACATGAAGAGAAATAAAATCTGATTCTCTTAATAAAGTGTCTTTATCAACCCACTTAGCATTAAATTTTCTTTCCATTTCCTCGTCTCTTTTTCTATTATGATACAAAATCTTCATATCAAACCCAATACTCCTCTTTGCAAGTGTCTTGCCTATTCTCCCAGCACCAATTATACCTAAAGTCTTTCCAACCAAATCTTGTCCTAAAAAAAGAGTTGGAGACCAACATTTAAACTTTCCGGCTCTAGTATATTTATCAGCTTCAACTATTCTTCTTGCAACACTTAATAAAAGTGTCCACGCTAAATCAGCAGTTGCATCTGATAGCACATCAGGAGTATTTGTAATAATGATACCTCTTTTTGTAGCTTCATCAACATCTATATTATTAAATCCTACTGCATAATTTGCAAATATTTTAACTCTTTTAGCCCTATCATATACTTCCTTATCAATCAAATCTGTTAATTGACATAATACAGCATCTTTATCTTCAATATTGCTTATTAATTCTTCTTTAGTTAAAGGTCTATCTTCCATATTAATTTCAACTTCAAAATACTGCTTTAAAAGATTAATTCCTATATCAGGTATTTTTCGTGTTATATAAACTTTTTTTCTATTCACAAAACTCCTCCCCTTGATTCTATTAGTTATAATTATTTTATGCTTGGTAGTTATTTATTTCAATAACAAACTGAACATCTAATGTGCTTTATTTAAGTTATATCTTTCTATTTTCTTATATAAACCAACTCTACTAATTCCTAAAATTTTAGCAACTTTATTTTTATTCCAATCGTTCTTTTCTAAACATTCGAGAATAATTTCTTTTTCTATTTCTTCTATCATATTTTTCAAACTCTTTTTTTCATATATGTATTTCTTTGCTTTATTTTTAGTTATTTTTTCAGGCAAATGCTCAGGTTTTATAATCAAATCTGCATCTAATAGATTTACTGCCCTTTCAATAACATTTTCTAACTCTCTAATATTTCCAGGCCAATCATAACTTTCAAGATATTTTATTGCATCATTTGAAATCCCTTCTACATATTTTCCTAGTCTATTAGATACTTTTACAAGAAGTTTTTTTGTAAGAATACTAATATCTTCTTTTCTTTCTCTTAAAGAAGGTATTTTAATAGGCATTACATTAAGTCTAAAATAAAGATCTTCTCTAAATAATCCTTGTTTTACAAGCATCTCCAAATTTTTATTTGTAGACGCTATTATTCTAATATCTATATTTCTTACAATATTTCCTCCTAATCTTTCAATCTCTTTTTCTTGAAGCACTCTTAAAAGCTTAGCCTGCATCCTAATAGGCATATCACCTATCTCATCTAGTAAAATCGTCCCTCCATTAGCTAGTTCAAATTTTCCTTTCCTTCCACCTTTTCTAGCACCAGTAAACGCACCTTCTTCATATCCAAATAATTCAGATTCAAGTAGTTCCTCTGGTATTGCAGCACAATTTATTCTAATAAACGGACCTAAATATCTTTTACTAGCGTTATGGATAGCATGTGCAAAAAGCTCTTTTCCCGTCCCACTTTCCCCTGTAATCAAAATGTTCGAATCTGTTTTTGCTACTTTCATAGCCAATTCTTTTACTGCTTGAATACTAGCGCTCCTGCCAATTATGTCTTTAAATGAATATTTTGTAGTTCTTTCCTTATTCAATTCACTTTTGTAATATTCCAATTCTTGCTCTAATCTATTAACCTTATTAGTCAGAGTAACTAAATCACTCACATCTTTAAACATAACTTTTCCAACAGCACCAATTACTTTCCCATTCTTTTTTATTGGAATACGCATAGCTACCATTTTATTACCTTGTACTTCTTGAATCTCACCAATTTCCATTACTCCAGTTTTTAAAATAATATGCATTCTTGTATTTTCTATAACTTCAGTAACATGCTTCCCTTCAGGGTTAGGATTATTTATAAATTCTTTATACGCTTTACTCATCATAGTAATTATTCCTTTTTCATCTACTACAACAACTCTTTCATTTAATACATCTAAAATTGTATTAAGTATTTCTAAATGTACTTTATCTTCTTCAATTATTTTTATCAATTTACTATAATCTGTTACTTCGCGAAATAAAGCTATTGCTCCTTCAATTTTTTTATCTTTAAATACAGGTATTTTGTTTAAAACAAATTTTCTTCCATTATATATAAAATTATTCTCCAGTTCTTCTTTTCCAGTTTCTAATACTATATTGAGTTTAATACTTAATATAAAATCTTCTACTTTTTTCTTTTTTACAGTTTCAAATCCAAATATCTTCTTTGCAGCTTCATTAATTATAACAACATTACCTAATTTATCTATTCCTATTACTGCATCAGTCATATTTTTAAAAACTTTACTAACATAACTATTTGTAAATTCCATTGCACTCTCACCCTTTTAAATAATTAACTTTGTTAAAATTATATCATATTAGCATTTTAAAAACAAAACATCAGTAATTTTACCACAAAAAAATCTCTTGGCTAAAATCCAAGAGATTTTTGCATTTCTTTTGATTTTTTCACAGCTTCTATTTCTTCAATTAATGCAGGAATTACTTTATTTACATCTCCAACAATACCAATGTCAGCAACTTCAAAAATAGGAGCTTCAGGGTCTTTATTTATTGCAATAATAAAATCTGATTCTTCCATTCCAGCTAAGTGTTGAATAGCTCCTGAAATACCACATGCTATATATAAATCAGGTCTAACTGTTTTCCCAGTCTGTCCTACTTGATGTTCTCTATCAATCCATCCAGCATCAACTACTGCACGTGAAGCTGCAATTAATCCATCAAGCTTATCTGCTAGTTTTTTAAGTAATTCAAATTTCTCTGGTTTACCAATACCTCTTCCACCTGCTACTAATACATTTGCTTCTTCAATTTTTATTTTCTGCTTTTTCTCTTTTACTATCTCTAATATTTCAACATTTATATCTTCTTCAGAAAAATTCACTTTAAACTCTTCAATCTTTCCAACTCTATTTTCATCTTTTTCAAGCAATGGCATAACTCCAGGTCTTACTGTAGACATTTGAGGTCTATGTTCTGGGCAGACAATTGTAGCCATTAAATTGCCACCAAAAGCTGGTCTTGTCATTAAAAGATTTCTAGTTTCTTCTTCTATATCTAACGAAGTACAGTCTGCTGTAAGCCCTGTATGTATTCTAGCTGAAACTCTAGGTGCTAAATCTCTACCTATAGCCGTAGCACCAATTAAAAATATTTCTGGCTTTCTTGATTTTATTACTTCTGTTAAAGCTTTAGTATAAGGTTCAGTCATATAAACATCTAATATTTCATCATCTATATAAATAACTTCATCAGCTCCATAGTGAATTAAAGTATCTACTTTGTTTTTTATATTATATCCAAGTATAACAGCTGTAACAGACTCGCCTATTTTTTTTGCAATTTCTCTACCCTTTCCAATTAACTCTAATGAAACTCTCTGTATTTCACCTTCTCTCTGCTCAACAAAAACATATACTCCTCTAAATTCTCTAATATCCAAGGTACTCCCTCCTTAATCTATACCAATTTTAAATGAAAAACTTCTCCTTTAACTTTTCTACTATTATTTGTGCAGCCTCTTTTGGATCTACATCATACACTTTACCGGCCGTTTTTGCTCCCTTCGTGAAAGATTTCTTAACCTTTGTCGGAGAACCTCTTAAACCAATATTTGAAAGGTCTACATCTATATCATTTAATGTCCATTTTATTATCTCTTTTTCTCTATAAGCATCAAATACTCCACCTACTGACATATATCTAGGAACATTCATTTCACTTAAAGTAGTGATTAAACAAGGCATTTTGACTCTAATTAAATGGTATCCATCTTCAAACATTCTCTTTAAAATTAATCTATCATTATCCAATTTTAAATCGGCTACATAACTGACTTGAGGAAGCCCTAGATGTTCTGCTATTTGAGGACCAACTTGAGCAGTATCGCCATCTATAGCTTGTCTTCCAGCGATTATCAAGTCATAATCTAACTTTCTTATAGCTGCAGCAAGTGTTGAAGATGTAGCCCAAGTATCTGCACCCGCAAACGCTCTATCACTTAATAATATTGCTCTATCTGCTCCCATTGCTAAAGCTTCCCTCAATGCTTTTTCTGCTTGTGGTGGTCCCATAGTCAATACTGTTACCTCAGCACCGATTTCATCTTTTAACCTCAAAGCTGCTTCTAATCCACTTTTATCATCTGGATTTATTATACTAGGTACACCTTCTCTTATTAATGTTCCTGTAATTGGGTCTAGTCTTACTTCAGTAGTATCAGGAACCTGTTTAATACAAACTATTATTTTCACCTTAAAGCCCTCCTATCTTAACATACTAGCAGCAATAACCATTCTTTGAACTTCTGAAGTACCTTCATATATCTCAGTTATCTTTGCATCTCTCATCATTCTTTCAACTGGATATTCTCTTGTATATCCATACCCCCCATGTAGCTGAACAGCTTTTGTAGTAACTTCCATTGCTGTCTCAGATGCAAAAAGCTTAGCCATAGCCGCATATACACTATAGTTTTCGTTATTATCTTTAGCTTTTGCTGCTCTATATACAAGTAATCTTGCTGCATCAGTCTTAGTCTGCATATCAGCCAAACAAAACTGTGTATTTTGAAATTTTGCTATAGCTCTACCAAACTGCTTTCTTTCTTTTACATATTTAACAGTTTCATCAATTGCTCCCTGAGCTATACCTAAAGCTTGTGCTGCTATACCAATACGTCCACCATCAAGTGTTTTCATAGCAATTTTAAATCCTTGTCCTTCTTTACCAAGTAAATTCTCCTTAGGTACTCTACAATTCTCAAATATAAGCTCGCATGTAGAAGAACCTCTTATACCCATTTTCGCCTCTTTCTTTCCAATACTAAATCCTTCAAACCCTTTCTCTACAATAAAAGCTGATATTCCTTTGACACCTTTTTTCTTATCTGTCATTGCCATAACTATATATACATCTGCAAATCCAGCATTTGTTATGAAAATTTTTGAACCATTTAATATATAATAATCACCATCTAATACAGCTTTAGTCTGTTGTGCAGCTGCATCGGTACCTGCATTTGGCTCAGTTAATGCAAATGCCCCTAACTTTTCACCTTTAGCAAGCGGAACTAAATATTTTTGTTTTTGGTCCTCTGTACCAAACTCAAATATCGGTGCTGCACATAAAGATGTATGTGCTGATACAATAACTCCTGTTGTAGCGCATACTTTAGATATCTCCTCAACAGCCATAATGTAAGCCAAATTATCTCCACCCTGTCCACCATACTTTTTAGGAAATGGTATCCCTAAAAAACCGTACCTAGCTAATTTTTTTACTGTCTCTACTGGAAACATCTCTTTTTCATCAACTTCTTCTGCAAGAAGCTTCACTTCTTTCTCTGCAAACTCCCTATACATTTCTCGTAACATTTCATACTCTTTTGCAATACGAAAATCCATTCTTTATCCTCCTTCAGATTATAAAATTGTAATTTAAATCTATTTTGTTAATTTTTTAACATTTGAAGTTGAAAGAAATTTTATGTTAAGTCTAAGATAGCAATTTTTATGCCAAATTTTTAAAAATTTTGTCAAAATAACTTTTCCTTTAAGCATAAGAAAATATAGTATTATAGATTGCTTATTTTGTTAATTTATTAATACCCAATTTCATTTACCATATTAACTTCAAAGTTATTCTACAAAAACATTATGTATATTTAATTTACTTAATTTTAATAAATGTTGATATTAAAATATTTAACGAAAGTGCATATTTAGTTTACATGTAAATTTTGTTTACTTTTTCTACTGCCTTATAGAAATAACCGCCTACCTCTAGAGGCAGACGGCAAATTTTAACCTTTTAACCACATAAATTGATAAGGTTTAAGTGTGATTTCTATTATTCCATTATCTATATTAACTTTTTCATTAGATATAAGGTCTCTTAAAACATCTACTTTTTCTAATCCACATTCTTTTAGCTCCATTTTAATTCTTTGCTCTTTATTTGATACGTTATTTAATACTAATATTGCTTCTTCATTATCTAATGAAGTACGTACAAATGTAAATACAGATTCATTTACAAAAATCACCTTTTGCTTTGCATTTGGATGAAATGCTTTCTCAGCTTTTCTTGTTTTAATTAGCTCTACATATTTACTAAAAATCTTATTTCTCAATGTATTTTTATCATTTAATTCTTTTTCTAGATTTTCTAATAGTAATTTTTCTCTATTAATTCTTCTGTATATCCCACTTTCTTTTACACCTTCATTGTAATTTCTTGAACCTAATAAACTGTGTATATAAATTGCTGGTACTCCCATTAACGATAAAAGTATAGCTTGTGACCCCATAAATCTTTTTATTTTAATATTTTCCTCATCATCTGGATGTGAAAGTGCATCAAAATAATTTATATTAAGCTCATACGGACTCTTTGTTCCGTCCCCATTATCTTTATATGAAACATAGCCTCCATGTTCTTTCGCTTTTTTTACCATTTCATTTATCTCTTCTTCAGATAAAATACCTTTAGCTGGCATTACTCCTATGCCGTCATGCGATGCTAAGAAATTAAAAAATGTAGTTCTGTCAGATATTTGTTCTAACGAATCAGCCCATTTTAATAAATGGCTAGCATTACCTGTTTGATATGCATTTAATACTAATGGTGGCAGTGGAAACTGATAAACCATTTGAGCTTCATTATATCCATCGCCAAAATAGCTTATATTATCTTTATGAGGTACATTTGTTTCTGTTATTAATATGGTTTCTGGTGCTACTATGTCAAGTATATCTCTAAATAGTTGTATTACTTTATGAGTCTGCTTCAGATGAATACAGCTTGTACCAATTTCTTTCCATAAGTATCCTATAGCATCCAATCTAAGCGTTTTAGCTCCTTTAGATACATAAAATAATATTAACTCAATTATTTTTAACAGTACTTTTTCATTTTTAAAGTTTAAATCTATTTGGTCTTCACTAAAAGTTGTCCAGATATATTTCACACCTTCTGAAGTTTCAAACTTAGTAAGTAAAGGTAATGCTCTTGGTCTAGTAACTTTTGAAAGTTCTGGACAAGGCTTAGTTTCTATAAAAAAGTTTTTGTATTCTTCTTCTCCTTTTAAATAACCTTGGAACCACTCACTTTTAGCTGAAATATGATTTATAACCGCATCAAACATTAATTTAAAATCTTTAGACATACTTTCTATATCATCCCAATTACCTAACTCAGGATTTACTTCAAAGTAGTCTATAACTGAAAATCCATCATCTGATGAATATGGATAAAAAGGAAGTATATGCACATTTGTAATTATTCCTTTTAAATACTTAGTTAAAAACTCATGTAATGTTTTAAGTGCACCTTTTCCTTCTTCTTTTATATTATCTCCATAAGTAATTAAGAAAACATCTTTCTCATCAACCCACTCTTTATTCGCTGTTTTATTAAATTTGCTCTGAAAATCTTCAATTAAGTTTAGAATTTCCTCATAAATATGTAGGCTTTTATCCTTACCATACAAAAAATCTAATTTATCTATTATTCTATTTTTCATTTCTTCTGATATATTAATTCTTACCATAACCATCACCTTCTTTATTAATATTTATTTGACATGTTTTTATTAATTTAAATATTTCTTCTTTTGTAAAAATCTAAATAATTACTTACATAATATTGATATTAAAGTTTTCCAATCTTGTCTTTGTTGCTTATATTCTAGTATAGGGTCAAATCCTTCATTATCACTACTGTAAATTACTTTTATATTTTCCATTGTATTTTTATAATTCTCAATATCTCCTTTTGACAAATAATGCATCCCTAACAATATAGTATAATCCTTTGCTCTAACTTCAAAATCATCTTGCATAAAAACACCAGGGTATGGCATCAGTGTTTCAATAGAAATCTGTTGTAAATCTGTATGTTCCTTTAATGCTTTCAGCTTACGTCTTATATATTTAAATCTATAGAAATCAGCTCTTGCTCTTTTCCATTCCAAACTACCACTTTGAGGTGGTAAATGTGTAATTTTTAATTCATTATCAAATAGAATTGTATAATTAAACATCTTAGCATTAAATAAATAGTCCATATCTTCCCCTCTATGTACATGGACATCATAACATATTTCTCTCATAATTTCTTTAGACAACACCATATTACCACCTAAAGCTAAAGCAGTAGGTAAGAGTCTTTCATTTGCTTCAATTAACCTTTCAAATGCTTCATTCATATATTTGACTTTATTCCATCCACCGTAATTCCAAACAGGTATTTTCTCAGTTGATAATATATAAGTATCTCCATTGATATAATAACCTGCTTTTCCATACACTTTACCATATTTTGTATCTTTATTAATGTATTCCACTGCTTTTGTAAAATAATCTCTATCTTCTATAATCTCATCGTCATCTAAAAATATAGCTACATCAATATCATTCATAATAACTGGAAGTAAAGAAAAATTTCTTACTTGTGAATACCCTTTAAAGTCAAATAAATATGATAAACTTTTTTTATCTCCTAATTTACTAATACATTCCATTAAAAAACTATTCGAATAAAGTTCTATATTCAATTTTTCTTTATAAGGTTCTAAATATTTTTCTAAATATTTTTCTACACTATCTCTCAATTCTTCTTTATTGCTAATTCCAATAATATAAACAGGTATATCTTTCATTTCTTCAAATGTTGCTAAGTTTTTCAACAATCTCCCTAATGTACCTTCAGTATACAATGGAGTTGGATGATCAAAAATTACTTCCTCATCACCATTCAATTCTCCCCAATATGTTGGAATAACAACTGCTATCTTCATACCCTTTATCCCCTTTCACAGTAATTTTTAAAATCTCTATCTCACACTATATATTGTTACTTCCATCAGTGTTTCCTTTATATTATACATATTCACCACGACGGATAAATTGATTTAAAGCAACATTACTAAAGGTCTTCTTCATCAAAACCCCCCTTATTTTTTATCGTGAAACGTTTCAAAATTTACTAATCTTTAAATACAAGAGTTAATACAAAGATTTACAACTCTTACGAATAATAAGTTCTGTTTCAAGAATCTCAACTGTTTCGTTTCGATTTTTTCCATTTATCGTATCTATCAGTACTTCCACTGCCTTGTATCCCATTTCGAAAGCAGGTTGTCTTATTGTTGTTAAAGGTGGATTTAACATAGAAGCTAAATAAATATCATCAAACCCTATAACAGAAATATCCTCTGGAACTCTTAATCCCATATTCTGTAAGCCATTAAACACTCCCATAGCTATTGTGTCACTTCCTGCAAAAACTGCCGTTGCTTTGTGATTTTTAAGTATTTCAGTTATTCCTTTATATCCATTATTTATATCAAATTCACCCTCACGATATAAATCTTTATTGAAAGGTAAATTGTACTTAGATAATGCTTCAATATACCCCTTTAAACGCATCATTCCAGGTATCGTTGTAGTTGGTCCATTAATAAAAATAATATCTCTATGGCCTAGTTCTATCAAATACTTTACTGCTTTAAAAGCGCCACTCTGGTTGTCAATTAATATGGAAGGTATATTACTGTTATTTATATGCCTTTCCAAGAGAACAACAGGATACTTATTTTCTTGTACAACATCGAGAGCCTTATCATCTATCTCAATAGACACAAGTATAACTCCATCTACTCTTTTTTCTCCTATTAAATTCAAAAACTTCTCCTCTATTTTAGGATCCCTATGCGTTCTACAGAATATTAGATCATACCCATTTTCACTGGCAGCACTTTCTGCCCCTTCTATTATCATAGAATAAAAAGGTTTGGATATTTGTGGAATGAGAAGAGCAATACTATTTGTTCTCCCACGTTTTAACATTCTAGCAGTTCCTGAAGGTTGAAAATTTAACTCTTTTATCGCTTTTAATACTCTTTCTCTCTTCTCCTGTGAAACATTTACTTTATTATTTATAACATTTGATACTGTTCCTACTGAAACTCCAGCCCTTTTTGCAACATCAATAATTGTAGCCATTTATTATCACCTCATTGAAACCTTTCAAATTACATTATAGAAAAATCGAAATGTTTTGTCAATATTACATTGACGTCAGTTTTGTAAATAAAGTACTCTTATTTAGTAATTATATAGCTCGACTATCAAATTTGTCTTAAATCAAAAAACAAAACTGAGGGACAAATATCCCTCAGTACCAAGAATTGTCATCTATATATTAGGGGGACTAGCTTAAAGTTACTTCTTTCATTTTTGACAATTCTACTCTATTTCCTTTATGCCAAATCACTATATCATCACCATCAAGTAATTTATAAATAGTCAAATTATCTTCAACCTTAACATTTATTTGTCTATTCTTATATTTTACCCTAAACTCATAACTTTCCCATTTCTCAGGTAGATATGGTTTGAAATGTAATTCACCATTATATACTCTCATTCCAGCAAATCCATTTACAACGCTTGCCCATGTTCCCGCCATACAAGCAGTATGAATTCCTTCATGAGCATTATTATTATAATCATCTAAATCCATTCTAGCTGTTTGCATAAAATAATTATATGCTTGTTCTTTATAGCCAATCTCTGAAGCAATAATACTAAATACACACGCTGAAAGTGATGAATCATGTGTAGTTTTTGGTTCATAAAAATCATAATTTCTCTTTTTCAATTCAATATCAAATTCATCTCCAAGCAAGAACATTAACAAAATAACATCAGCCTGTTTACATATTTGATATCTCATAATATTTAGTTGATGCCAATTTGTAACAAGTGGCGTTTCCTCAACAGGAATTGAATCCACATCATATGGTTCTTTATAAAGAAAACTATCATCTTGAGGATTTATTCCTAATCTTTCATCATAAGGTAAATACATGTTATCAGCTGCATTCTTCCACTCTACAAGTTCTTCTTCTTTAAGATTAATCTTTTCCTTAAGCTCCTCATATTTTTGTGGATATTTAGCCTTCAACAATTCAGCTACATATACTCCATAATTTAAATTAAAACGTGCCATATAATTAGTATAGCAGTTATTATCAACACAAGGTTTATATTCGTCTGGTCCTGTAACTTCATTAATACAGAATTTATTATCCTTAAGAGGTATATATCCTCCTCTATCTGCCCACATTCTTGCTGTTTCAAACACAATTTCTGCTCCATAATTTATTAGAAAATCAAAATCATCAGTTGCCTCAACATATTTGTAGATAGCATATGTTATATCTGCATCAATATGGTATTGTGCTGTAGATGCTGGGAAGTATGAAGAAGCTTCTTCACCATTAATTGTTCTCCAAGGGAATAAAGCTCCTTTACTTCTCATCTCTCTAGCTCTCTCACGCGCTTTATCTAAAGTATTATATCTATACATCAGTAAAGCTTTAGAAATTTCTGGTCTACTATATAAGAAAAATGGTAATACATATATCTCTGAATCCCAGAAATAATGGCCTTCATATCCTTCGCCTGTTAAACCTTTTGCCCCTATATTAGTTATACCATCTCTTCCAACAGATTGTAATAATTGAAAACTGTTAAATCTTATACCTTGTTGTAAGGCTATATCTCCTTTTATTTTAATATCAGCATCTTCCCAGAATTTAAACAGATATTCTTTATGTTCATTATATAGATTATCATACCCCGCAGTCTTAGCCTCTAAAACTCCTTCTTTAGCATAATTCATGATTTCATTTTCAACTACATCTCTAGAAGTATAGAAATTTACATATTTATCCAAGATATATGTTTGGTCTTTTTCACCTTTAAAAGTTATTTTAATTCCAATCTTTTTGTCTTCCTCTATTTTTTCTAATGAATATTCTATATCTTGTTCTTTACAATAAAAATCATTATACATAGAACACCCTATAGTAAATTCTGTTTTATTAGTTTTCTGTTGAATATATCCTAATCTTTCGTCTGCCCACTTATCTATAACTATTAATGCTTGTTCTCTTAAATTTTTATTTTTAACATTTCCATCTAATTCAGAAATAAAAGTTATCTCTCCGTCAAAATTTAACGGTTTTATCATAAATCTTATTGCAGCTAGGTGTTTATTAGTTAGTGAAACAAATCTTTCAATTTTTACATATATTTCCTTGTCCTTAGGACTTCTCCAAATAAGCTCCCTTGTAAGTTTTCCATTTTTCATGTCTAGCGTACGATTGTAATCCTTAATTGAACCCTTTAACATATCAAATTTTTCATCTTCAATCCAAAAGCTAATAAGTCTCCAATCAGTAACATTTATCATTGTTTGTCCCCAGAGAGGATAGCCATAGTGGTACTCTCCATACATAATTGGCTCTGATTCATATATCCCATTAATATAAGTACCCACTAAACTAGTTTTAGGGTCACCAGAATAACCTTCCTCTAAATTACCTCTTATACCTAAATAGCCATTTCCTAGTGAAAAAATAGTTTCACTTCTCTGATTTGTTTTTTCATCAAATGCTTTTTCTATAATTCTCCATTCATCATATTCGTATATTGCTATTTTATTTTTATGAAACTCCCTCATAATTTGTCTCCTCTCCTAGATATTAAAATTTATATAATCTAATTAATACAACTTAGCCAGTGTGTAATCGTTTACATGTATTGACAATAAAATAGAGCTATGGGCATATCTCAAGATATGCCCTTTTATATTATTTCTTAGCATCAGCTATAACTTTAGCATATTTATCAAGTGTTGTTTTTACATCTTTGCCTTCAATAACAATTTCTCTAAATGCATCATTTAAAGCTTTATCAACTGTATCCCAATATGTTACATTTGGTCTAGGCTGTGATACTTTAAGAGCTTCTTTAACTGCTTCAAAGTAAGGTTTTTGCCACTCTTCTACTTTGCCATATGCATCAGTTCTACATGAAGGCCAGCCCATTTCTGTAACTAATAATTCTTGAGTTTCTTTGCTCATTAAGAATTGCATGAATTTTACTGCTAATTCTTTATTAGGTGAACCTACTGGTATACCTATTACTTCTCCACCAAGAACTTTTGACTTTTTCACAGGTCCTGCAAATCCAGCATGTGCTTTTATTTCTTTTTTACCACCATCTCTAACTATTACATTAACTCCAAACGGCCAGTTAGCACCATAATATACAGACTCAGTTGCTAAGTATTTGTTCATAGTATTCCAATCTGCTTTCTTGCTATCTGGTGATAAATAAGGCCATAATTCTTTTAAGAAAGTATAAGCTTTAATTGAACCTTCATCGTTTAATACTAGTGGATCTCCACCTGCCTGTCTTATGAACTCAAATAATTGTACAGTTGTATTTCCATCTAATGTTCCTTTTATAGCTACTCTACCAATACCTTCTTTTTCTTTAAAAGTTTTTGCAACTTTTAATAATTCATCCCAATTAGTTGGTGGTTTAATTCCATATTCATTAAATTTCTTCTCATTATAGAAGTTAATTTCAACATTTGGTCTGTATGGCATAAAATATAATTTTCCATTAAATTCACCAACCGGAATTAATGCCTTAATAACATTTTCAGGTATCATATCTCTGTATTCGCTTAAGTCTTCTACTAGTCCTTTCTCTACAAGTTGTGCTAATTGCATATTGTCTTGAGTAATAATGTCTATTTCCATCTTACCTGCTTTATGCATAGCTTCTAGCTTAGTAATAAGATCAGAAGCTTCAATTTGTACCGCTTCTATTTTAACGTTATTCTCTTTTTCAAAAATAGGGAAAATTTTATTTTTCATTACTTCCCACTCTGATTCACCTAGAGCCATACTAACTCTTAGTACTTTTTGTTCTTTACTAGCTTGCTCTTTTGTTCCTGTACATCCAGATAAAATTGCAAAAGTAAGCACCATAATAAGAAATAACGAAATTGCTTTTTTGAAATTCATACAAACATCCTCCCCTTTTATATTTATATTTTTATTTAATTGCTCCTCCAAGGTAATCTGATTTAAGATACCTTTGTAGAGCATAAGTAACAACAGCTACAGGAATAGTTAATATTGTTGCATATGTTGCAGTTTGGAAGAACCCACCTCTATTAACATAATAGTAAACTTGTAAAGGTAAGGTATTATCAGACAGTGATAAATATAATGCGTAAGTAAATTCATTCCATGAATTTAGCCATACAAACAAAGTCGCTACTGCAATTCCAGGAGCTGCATTTGGTATTACTATACTCATAAGAGCCCTTAATCTGGAAGCTCCATCAATCATTGCACTTTTTTCTAAATCAACAGGTATAACTTCAAAAGTACCTACAAGTATCCATGTAATAAAAGGTAACTGTTCAATCAAGTGAGCCAACACAAGGCCTATATAAGTATCCATAAGATTCCATTTCAAAAACTTTACAGCTATCGGTAAAGCTATACCCACGTTTGGAAACATTCTAGTGAAAAAAAGTCCTAATATAACAATGTACTTTACTTTTTTAGGTAATCTTGAAATCACGTATGAAGCAGGTGTTGCTATAATTATTGCAAATATTGCTGTTAAAGTCGCTACTGTAAAACTTTTTCTAAAAGCTGGCCACAATTTGCCAGAAGTTAATACCTTTATCCAATGATCCCAAGTAAAATTCCTAATTAAAAACGTTGGATGTTGTGTAAGTACATCTACTGGTTGACTAATCGAAACTTTAACCAATATATACACAGGTATTAACATTATCAATGAAAAAAATATAAGAAGGGGGAAAAAAGAAACATCAATAATTTTCCCTAATCTATCTTTTTTAACTGAACTCATCATGCTAATCCCTCACCTTTATCGACATATTTCAGATATAATAATACAAATATCATTATAATAACAAGTAGAATAGTTGAAACAGCTCCAGATATATTTGGATTATTGTAAACACGGTATTCCTCAAATGCATATGTCGCTAGTACAGGAACTGTTTTCCCTGCTAATATCATTGGAAGTTCAAAGATTCTAAACAAATCAACTGATCTTAAAATTACAGCCATTGTAATAGATGGTTTAAGTAATGGTAATGTTATATTTTTAAATGTTTGCCATTTGGAAGCTCCATCTATTTGTGCTGCCTCATATACATCTAAAGGTATTGATTCTAATCCAGCTAACAATAATAAAGTTACTATAGGAGTTACTTTCCACATATCTCCAAATGCTATCATAAGTATTGTCCTTATACCGCCACTTGCCCAGTCAATAGGAACAAATCTGTACGTACTAGCAATTAATCCAATGTATTTTAAACCTTCAGTAATCCTGTATAATAACTCGTTAAAATATCCTTGAGTATCGAATATATATAGTAACGCTACACCTGAAACTAAAGTAGGAACTCCCATAGGAGTCAAGATTATTGCTCTAAATATTCCTTTAGTTTTAAACTCTTTTTTCAGCATAAGTGCTAGTATTAAACCAGCTGTAAGCTGCATTATAAGACCTAATATAGATATTATAAAAGTGTTAACAAATGCCTTTCTGAAATCTTCTCTCTCAAGCAAGTATCTGTAATTATCTAGACTTAGACTACCTGTTATAGGATTTGTAAAGCCCATCTTAATAGTCTGTAAAATTGGAATTAATGTAAAATAAAAAATGTATAGAGCAAGAGGTAGAATTAACAATATTTCTAGATGATATTTTTTTAAGAACCTTTTCAATTCATGCCCTCCTTTGTGTAATCGTTTACATGTTGTTTAAAAAAATTTCAGCAACTTTCCCTAACTACGAGTCTATGCTTTAATGTTATTTTGTGAGAATCTATCTTCTCTTTATTTAAAATCTTTGTTAAGAGTCTCATCCCTATTGCCCCCATATCATATAAAGGCTGTGCAATGGTAGTAAGTGATGGAAATGACATTTCAGATATATTGATATCATCAAAACCTACTACACCTAAATCTTCTGGTACTCTTATTTTCATCTCAAAAGCTGCTCTTATAACACCTAAAGCCATTTCATCACTAGCGGCAAAAATCGCATCAGGTCTATTAGGCAGATTTAGTAATTTTTTGGCTCCATTGTAACCTGATTTAAAGCGATAATCCCCTTCACATATATACTCTCTATTAAGTAATAACCCTCCTTCTGTTAGAGCTTTTACAAACCCATTAAATCTTGGTAGCCCAGCATTTGGATCATCCATTGGTCCACCAATAAAAGCTATTTTTTTATATCCTTTTTTAATAATATACTTAACAGCATCTTCTGAAGCTTTCATGTTATTAATAGTTACTGATGGCATGTCCTCATAATCAGTAGAAATTAAAACAACATCTATTCCTGTTTTTTTAATTTTTTCAGCTAAAGCATCAGTAATTGTATTACTCATAAATATTATTCCATCAGTCTGTTTCTCTGCTAATACATCTAGATATTTTTCTTCTTTATCTCTATCTAAATCAGTATTACAAAGAATAATATTGTAGTTATAAAGATTTGCGATATCCTCTATCCCTCTTACAACTTCGGGAAAAAAATGGCTTGATATATCAGGTATCATAATCCCTATAGTTCTGGTATTCTTAACTTTTAAACTCCTGGCAATTGCATTTGGTTTATAGCCAGTTTTCTGTATAGCTTCTAAAACTCTATTTTTAGTTTGTTCACTCACATAACCACTTTTATTGAGAACTCTTGAAACAGTAGCTACGGAAACACCTGATAATTTTGCTACATCTTTTATACTTACACTCATTTTCATCACCTTGTGTAATCGTTTACATCTTTACGTAAGATATTTTATCAGCAATTCTATTGATTGTCAATATTATTATGAAATTTTTTTATAATCCTATTGAAGATTTTATTCTAACACAATAAAAATTCTGTTCTAATATAATAAAACTCTAGCCATATTAAAAACGACTAGAGCTAATCTAACTTAACTAAATTTGTAGCATTAGCCTTTCATACCTGTTGTTGAAATCC
The DNA here is from genome assembly GCF_001316435.1 of Caloranaerobacter sp. TR13. NCBI lineage: Bacteria > Bacillati > Bacillota > Tissierellia > Tissierellales > Thermohalobacteraceae > Caloranaerobacter > Caloranaerobacter sp. TR13. The sequence continues at coordinate 30,028 of NZ_JXLL01000011.1, read as the reverse complement.
CTTTTATAAAATTCCTTTGGAATATTAAAAAAATAACTATTGCAGGTACTGAAAGTATCATAACTCCTGCTAATACTTGATCCCAAAATTGAAAATATTGTCCATAAAAAGAGTTTAGACCAACAGGTAATGTATACATATTATCTCTAGTAGCTAATAAACTTGGCCACAAAAAGCTATTCCAATTACCTGTAAACATAAGTATAAATTGTGTAGAAAGTGCAGGCTTAGCCATTGGCATCACTATTCTAAAAAATATACCAAATCTACTAAGGCCATCAATAGTAGCTGCTTCTTCTACAGACTTCGGTATACTTAAGAAAAACTGTCTCATTAAGAAAATTCCAAAAAGACTAAATAAAAAAGGAATTGTTAAGCCCTTATATGTGTTTATCCAACCTAATTTGGTAAGCAAAATAAAAGTAGGAACCATAACAACCTGTCCAGGTACCATCATCATTGCTAATATAGCTAAGTATAAAGCTTTTCTTCCTGGAAAATCAATTCTAGCTAATGCATAACCAGCCATTGAGTTAAATAGTAAATTACCCAATGTAACTATACTAGCAACTATTAAACTATTAAAGGCCCATCTTGCAAAAGGGAATTTTTTCCACAAGAATATGTAATTATCAAAAGATAATGTTGAAAAATTAACAGTAAAATTATTAACTTCACTAGTTGGTTTTAATGAAGTTATTATGCTCCATATAAATGGTCCTAATGTAATTACCGAATAAGAAATTAATAAAAAGTAAAAAACTATTCTTGATAAGCTAATTTTCTTTTTTCTAGCCATTAATTAACCTCCTACATCCTATTCTCTTCACCAAATAATTTCTTCTGAATTAATGTCAAGACAAATATTATAACAAATAAAATAAATGCTATAGCAGAAGCATAACCCATTTTAAACTCTCTAAATCCAGTTCTATACAAATATAAAACTACTGTCATAGTTGAGTCTAATGGCCCGCCATTACCTTTTGAAACTACATATGCCTGATCAAAAACTTGAAAAGTTCCAATAAGTGATACTACTAAATTAAAAAAGATTGTCGGTTTTAACATTGGCAATGTAACATGTATTAATTTTTGCCATTTACTAGCCCCATCTATGCTAGCCGCCTCATATAAAGATGTAGGAATATCTTGTAGTCCAGCCAAAAATATAACCATATAAAGACCTACAGATGACCAGACAGCCATAATCATAATAGAAGGTAGTGCTAAATGTATACTATTAAACCAGTTATAAGGCTGTAAACCAAAAAAGACAAGAATTTTATTTAATAAACCATCTGTTTTAAATATGAATAAAAACATTACTGCAACTGCAACAGTTGAAGTAATCGTAGGTATATAATAAGCAGTCCTAAAAAAAGTTTTACCTTTAATATTTGAATCGACAACTATTGCTAATGCTAAAGCAATTACTAATTGTACTGGAACTACACCGATTGAATATATTGTAGTATTTATTAATGCTTTTTTAAACGTAGGATCTTTAAAAGCATTGATATAATTATTAAAGCCTACCCATTTAGCTTGCCACATTGTAACAGAGTCCAAAAAAGAATACTCCTTAAAACTTAGCATAAAAGCTACTAAAAGAGGTCCGACAAAAAATATTAACGCCAATCCGACAAATGGCAATACAAAAAGCCAGCCATCTATCATATCTCTTATTTTATTTTTTTTAATAGAATTCTTTTTAGCTCTAGATATTTTTACTGCCAATCTGATTACCTCCTATAAATCAGGAAGAAGCACAAGTGTGCTTCTTCTAATTTCCTTTATTTCAATGAATTAGCTGCTTCCTCTAATACTTTTTTAGCATCAGTTTCTTGACCTAATTGTAATTTCTCACCAGCTTTATTAAGTGCATCCAATATTTTAGGTCCTTTAGTTCCAAATTGGAATACCTTCGAATATTGTACCATTTCTACTAAAGGTTTTCTTTCAGGATATTTTTTGGTGTAAACTTCTCCCATAGAAATTCTTGTAGGAATTGCTAAACCACTATCAGCAGTCATTTGTTGTGCCTTCTTACCAGTTAAGAACTTTATAACTTCAGCTGCTGCTTCCTTATGTTTAGTATTTCTACTCATTACATAAGCAACTGTGAATGCTAAATCTCCTTCTTTTTCTCCTTTTGGAAGTTTAGCAATGCCATAATTTACATCAGGACCTGCATCTTTCATAAATGGTATCATCCATCCACCTTCAATACACATTGCAGCTTTCTTTTGAGCTAAAGCATCACCATTCCAGCCTACACCTAAATTTTGTGGAGTATCTGCATAACCTTTCTTAATTAATGAATAGTAGAAATCTAATCCTTTAGCAGCTTCGTTTGAATTAAATACTATTTCTCCATTTTCAAGAACTTTTCCTCCCGCTTGATATATAAAAGGTATAAATCTTGCTGCATCATTACTTAACACAATACCTTTAACTCCATCTTTAGTCAAAGCTTTAGCAGCTTCCTCCAATTCTTTCCAAGTTGTAGGAACTTTCACACCAGCTTTTTCAAACATGTCTTTGTTATAAAATAATGCTAGAGTGTTATAATCTTTAGGTAAACCATATGTCTTACCATCCTTTTGAAATCCTTTCAATAAATTCGGCTCAAAATCCTTTAAATCTTCTTTATCTAAATATTCATCTAATGGCAATATTACACCTTTTTCTATGAAAGTAGGTGCTTGAGAAACATCTAAATAGTATACATCAGGTTCCGTTTTAGAAGCAATTCTAGCTTGCATTTGTTGTAAATAATCTCCAGTAATAACCTGCTTTTCAATTTTAATATTTGGATGAGTTTTTTCAAATTCTTTAATCTGAGCATCTAATAAATCAGTCTCTGCTGGTGATGAAGCCCATCCTCCTAATGTTATTGTTACAGTTTCTTCTTTTTTAGCTTTTTGACTAGTTTCTTGATTTTGTGGTTCTTTACTAGTACCACAACCTGCTAATATAGCACCTATTAGTGCTAAAACTAACACCAAAGAAATTAATTTTCTCATTATGAATCCCCCTTATATTTTATTATTTTTTAAAGATTATATAAAATGTTTAAATTATTAACTTGATTTTAACATCTATTATCTTCTATATATCAGCTCTTTGTTTTTATAAACTTTGAATTTCTCATCATATATCTTAATATCAAAGTCTTTTGTACTTATTACTCTAACTTCATTGTGCGAAACAACAACTTTCACTTTAGCTTCATTCCAAATAATATTGAAAGTCAATTCATCCCAATGTTCTGGTATCCATGGGTTTAAACAAAGGTACTGTTCTTTATCTACATGCAATCCTCCAAAGCCAAACACTACGCTTTGCCATGAACCACCAGTAGATGCAGCATGTAATCCAAAACAAGCATTACCTTGATTATCTTCTAAGTCTGTTAATATAGTTTTCATAAAATATTTATAGGCATTATGTGTATCCCCAACTGTAAGTCCCATTATTGAATACATTGACGGACTCAACGAAGACTTATGCATCGTTCTTTTTTCATAGTATTCGTAGTTGATTTTTCTTGTTTCTTTGTCAAATTCATCACCCAACAATAGCATCAACATAACAACATCAGGCTGCTTAATTAATTGAGTTTGTCCTAGTTTATATCCTTGTAAATCAGGCCATAAAGGCATGCCGTTTTCATCATGTTCTGTAATCTCAATATCTTTTAAATCAAAATACCCTTCAAACTGTTCAATTAATTTGCCATCTTCTGAATATGGTATATAAATCTTATCCTTTACTACTTTCCATTCTTTAAAATCTTCTTCCTTAATATCTAATTTCTTAAGCAAATCTTCATAGACTTTTACATTTTCTCTTTTTAACCATTCAGCAAGTTCTAATGTTTTTTCAATATTCCATTTAGCCAAGTAATTTGTATAGAAATTATTATTTACATGTTCGTGAAACTCATCAGGGCCTATTACTTTATTTATTTCATATCTATCCATATCTATGTTATATTCAACTCTGCTTATCCAAAACTTTGCTGTTTCTAAAAGAATTTCCATACCATAATTCATTAAAAAATCTTTGTCTTTTGTAGCTCTATAGTATTCCCAAATACTAAATACGATATCTGAATTTATATGGAATTCTTCATCACCAGTCCAAATCCTTACTAAGTTCCCATCATAATCCATGCCCCACTTAGGAGTTACTTCCAACCCGTCATCAGCTGACTCCCATGGGAATTGAGCACCTTCATAGCCGTTAAGTTTTGCATTTTTTCTAGCTCCATCTAGAGTGTTATATCTATACATTAATAAGTTTCTTGCAATTTCTGGTTGAGTATATATAAAGAATGGTAACATGAAAATCTCGGTATCCCAGAAAACATGACCTTTATACCCCTCACCATGTAGTGCCTTAGCAGCAATACTCACTCTATCATCTTGGTCATATGCTGATGATGATAATTGAAATATGTTAAACCTAATTCCTAATTGAGCTTGTACATCTCCTTTTATTTCAATATCGATTCTATCCCAAATTTCTTGCCAAGCCTTGATATGAGCTTCTATTTCATCTTCTAACCCCTGCTTATAAAAGTTTCTTAATTCATTTTCCAAAACATCTATCAGATTATCATCTGTATCTCTTGATGTATAAGTTGCACCAAATTTTTGTAGTATATACTCTTTCCCTTCTTCTACTCTTAATTCTAAAAGTTCTCTAACTATTTCACCAAAAACTCCATACTTTCTATTCTTTAAAACTGTATCATTTAATACCTTAATAATCGTTCCCTCTATTATTCTTATACCTTGGTCTATTGTATGTGCTTCTAATGCTATACCCGGATTAAGATCATATGTTTCTTTAACTCTAATATGCTTAGTTTTATCAACTGGATGATAATTACCATTAGTTACAGTACCATCAATCATATTTTCAACAAAAATCTTACCTGAATAATTTATAGGTGTTATTTTATATTCAACACCCCATCTGTGAACATTTTTTCTGCTTACAAATCTTTTTGCAGATATTTTTGTAATTTTTCCTTTGGGAGTTTTTATTTCTATATCAGTATGTAGAATGCCATCCTTCATATCTAAATATCTTTTAAAATTAACAATTTCACATCTGTCAATGTCTATCCTCTCATCATCAACATACAAATTGAAAACCAAAGGATTTTGAGTGTTGACAATTTCAGTGACTTGAGCTTCTGCTTTATCAAATACTCCTGCAATGAAATTGCCATTAAAACCATAACTCGAAAATTCTAACCATCCTCTAAATCCCCTGTATCCATTAGCTAAAGTAAATATTGTTTCATATTTTGGATTGTCTTTAACGTCATAACATTCTTGCTCAATAATCCATAGTTCGTTTCCCATATCATACCTCCAAAAATTTTTCGTAAACGTTTTTGTTAATTTTATTGTATAACAAAAAATATTATTTGGCAATAGTAAAAATTATTTTACTTGTTAATATGATCATTACATTGATTTCACAAAATACATATACCTCTTTAACTTCGAAATCGTTTCTGATATAATAAGATAAGATTTTACAAAAGGGAGGAATTTTTATGGTTAAAATTAAAGCTTGTATATTCGATTTAGATGGTGTAATTGTTGATACTGCAAAATATCATTATTTAGCTTGGAGAAAGCTTGCGAACGAGCTAGGTTTTGATTTCACTGAAAAAGATAATGAAAAACTAAAAGGTGTTAGCAGAATGGAATCACTTGAAATACTTCTTGGTTTAGGTAATGTTAAAGTTGATGAAGAAACAAAATTTAAGCTAGCTGAAAAGAAAAATAACTGGTACCGTGAACTAATTTCTAAAATGGATGAAACTGAAATACTACCAAAAGTTAAAGACTTTATTAGTGAACTAAAAAATGCAGGCATAAAAGTTGCAATAGGATCTTCAAGCAAAAATACTATGACTATCTTAAATAGTATCAAAATGACAGATGTTTTCGATGTTATTATTGATGGTAACAAGATAACTAAGGCTAAACCAGACCCTGAAGTATTTCTTTTAGGTGCAGAAGCTTTGGGTGTAAAGCCTAATGAATGTGTTGTATTTGAAGATGCAAAAGCCGGCATAGAAGCAGCTAAAAAAGCTGGAATGTACGCTGTTGGTATCGGTTCTAAGGAAATTCTAAAAGAAGCAGATAAAGTTATACCAGATACAAATAGTCTAACGTTCGATATTATTAATTTTTAGAAAAAAATAAAAGCCCTTCGGTGTTTAAAATGCCAAAGGGCTTTAAGCATTCTTATTTCTAGTAGATTCCCTTAAAACTAGTTCTGGCTCTATCACTATCTTGTTTATTTGCTGTCCATTTATTATATTAATTAGAAGCGTAGCTGCTGAAGTTCCCAGCTTATATGTATCTTGCCTTATAGTTGAAAGCTTAGGACTCACATAAGAACTTAATTCAATATCATCAAATCCAATAACTTCAATTTCTTCTGGTATTTTTTTGCCCATCTCTCTCAATTCAGTAATTGCACCTATCGCCATAAGATCACTAGCAGCAAAAACGGCTGTTATATCATTATGTTCATTAAAAAGCTTTCTAATCCCATCTCTACCACTTTTTTCAGTAAAATCACCAAAATAAATCAAAGTCTTATCTATAGGAATTTCATTTTTCATTAAAGATAAGTAATATCCATCCAATCTTTGGAGACTCACATATGCATTTTCATGACCATTTATAAACGCAATTTTTCTATGCCCATTACGGATCAAATAATCCATTGCTAAACTTGTCCCTTTAATATTGTCAGTTCCTACAAATCCTACTTTACCTTTATTTATAGGAATATCAAATAGAACACATGGTATATCACCTTTAAGAACTTGTTTATAAAATTCATCACTTAATTTAAGTCCCATCAAAAATATCCCGTCTAAATAATTGTCCTGAACTATTCTAGGTAATTTATTCTTATTGTTTTTGGTTAAATTAGGAAGAAAAACAACTTCATAGCCTTGTTTAGAAGCATATTCTTTAAAGCCCATAATTATTTTGTAAAGAAAAGAATAATTTGGCTTTGCTACATCGTAATCCTCTATACCAATAGCTATTCTTCTACTATTAGAAGTTCTCATTCCTCTAGCTAAAAGGCTCGGACTGTATCCTATCTCCTCAGCTATTTTTAATATCTTTTTTCTTGTTTCAGGTTTTATATCACTATAATCATTAAAAGCTCTTGATACTGTGCTAATTGATACTCCAGCTTTTTTTGCAACATCTTTTATTGTCACATTCCTCGCTTTCCGCATATAACCACATCCTTCTATCTCTAAAATAGGTACAACTACTCTAAATCGTTTTTGTATAATTTTACTATAATTTTTTTAACATTGCAAATTTGTTCAAAAAAAAGAGAGCTTTTACTCTCTTTCTTTCGGTTTGCTACCTGTAGCACCTGCACTTATTAAATTTCCTGTTCCCGATATAGTTTGCGATTTGATTTTTTGACTTCTAGACTCCTCAAGTTTAAACTTTAGCTCTGGAATATCTTCAACTGCACCTGGATCTGCAAATTTCCACTCAATTTGCTGTATATTATTCTTCCTTATCATATAATCACCTCATTGTTAGTATTTGATGCTAGAAAAATAATATACAGCGTAAGTATTAAATTGAATTTATTTGTGAGTAAATATATTTTTATTTCTACGAAATCTTTTTCATTTTATTTGAAAAATAATTAATCGCTCCAGCTGTAATTATAAGAAATGCGCCTATTAAGCTAAAAATATCAGGTATCTCAAACCAAATTACAATTCCCAATAACATAGAAAAAACAATATTCATATAAGTATAAATTGAAAGCTCGCCTGCAGGAGCAAATCTGTACGCATTAGTCATTAAAAATTGTGCAGTTGTAGCAAATATTCCTAGTAAAATTAGTCTTACTATATCATTTAAAGTTGGTAAAACAAAATATCCTGAAGCCATAACAGGTATCATAGTTAATGTTGAAAATAATGTAAAATAGAAAACTATAATTTCTGGTGAATCTGTGTGTCTTAAATGCCTTATCGTTGTATAAGCAGCACCAGCAAAAAATGCAGATAAAAGCCCTATAAAAGCTGGTATCACAGTATAACTAAATTGTGGTTTAATAACAAAAATAGCTCCGATTAAAGCAATTGCCAAAGATAACATTTGTATTTTATTAAACCTTTCTTTTAGAAAAATTGACGATAATATGATTACAAAAAAAGGTGATAATTTATTAAGTATTACTGCATCAGCTAAAGGAATTTTCGATAAAGCAAAAAAATAACTAGCTACACCTAATAATCCAAAAATACTTCTAAAGAATAACAGCTTCTTATTATTTCCTGATATTTTCTTACCTTTCTTTAGAATTATGTATGTTGCAACAATAAGTCCAAGTAAATTTCTAAAAAAGATTTTTTCTGCTACTGGAATACTATTTAACGACTTTACTGTAGCTGCCATAAGTGCAAAAAATAGTGAAGATAATAAAATTAATATTATACCTATTTTTCTGCGTTCCATAGAAAACCTCCTTGCTTAAACTAATCATATTTTACAACAATATAATTTACATTAAAAGTAGTTTTGTAAATAATCGAATTTTTCATGGTATTTTATGGATTTATATAATATAATAGAACAAACATAAAGAGTAGACAGTCAGTCTACTCTTTCACTATATAATTTACTCCACATTTTCCTGAGAACTTATTTCTATTATTTCCATTTTTTCAATAGCATCTTCAACCAAACTCTCAATATCAAGAGCCTCTTCTGATTTTTCAATATCTTCTAATTTTGGTCTAGTTACTGGATGTTTTGGTAAAAAAACCGTACAGCAATCTTCATATGGTAAAATTGATGTTTCATAAGTTCCTATATCCATAGCAATTTCTGTAATTTCTACTTTGTCCATACCAATTAAAGGTCTAAATACAGGTCTTTTTACTACTGAATTGGTTACATTAAGACTTTTTATCGTCTGACTTGCAACTTGCCCTAGGCTTTCACCTGTAATAAGTGCATCTATTCCCTCTTTTTCAGCAATTCTTTCTGCTATTCGCATCATAAATCTTCTAGATATAATAGTCATTTCATCTTCTGGACATTTTTCATTTATTTCTCTTTGTATAGGCAAAATATTTACACTATAAAGCTTCATCTTACCACAGTATTCGGCTAGTAAACTAGCTAATTTTTTAACTTTTTCTTCTGCTCGCTCACTTGTAAATGGATAACTATGAAAATGAACTGCATTTATTGAAACTCCTCTTTTTGCTATCATAAATCCTGCAACTGGACTATCTATTCCTCCAGATAATAATAAAAGCGCTTTACCATTAGTACCTACTGGTAATCCTCCATAGCCTCTTATCTTATCTGTATATATGTAACAATAATCTCTAATATCCACCTTTACTAATAAATCAGGATTATTAACATCTACTTTTAATACTTTCAATTCTCTTAATATTGCAGCCCCAATTTCTCTAGCAACATCCATTGATTTTATTGGAAACCTTTTATCCGCTCTTTTCACTTGAACCTTAAAAGTTCTAACTTCTTTGTGTTCAACAGTCTGTTTGATGGACTCTATAGCTTTTTCAATCATTTTTTCCATATCTTTTTCAACTCTATATCCAGGACTTATATAAACTATACCAAAAATTTTTTTAAGTTTTTCAACTATTTGATCTATATTTTCATCATCTGTAACAACATATATTTTGCCTTGATCTCTATAAACCTTAGGTTCACCCAATCCTTTTATAGAATACTTAATTTGACCCAATAATTTTTTTACAAAATATGACCTATTTAAGCCCTTTAAAGCAATCTCTCCAAAACTTATACTTACTATTCTTTGCAAATTTCATCACCTCATTGTAATTTTTCTTATGTCCTTAACTGACTTTTCAAGCTTATCAATTACGTATTCAATTTCTTCCTTAGTATTATAGAAAGCAAAGCTAAACCTTATAGCCCCCTCAATTTCTTTTTCTTTTAAACCTATACTTTTAAGCACATGACTCCTTCCCTTTTTGTGTGAGGAACACGCAGAGCCTGTGGATACAAATATACCATTTTTTTCTAGATAATGCAATAATACTTCTCCTTTTACTCCGATAAATGATATATTTACTATATGTGGAGCACATCTATCATCAGTATAGCTATTTATCTTAATATTATCAATTCTTTCTATAACTTTATCAATAAAATACTTTTTCAAATCTTTTATATGTTTTTTTTCATCATTAAAATTATTTTTAATAATCTCGACAGCTTTACCTAATCCTACAATTCCAGGTGTATTTTCTGTTCCTGACTTTAAACCTTTTTCTTGATTGCCACCAAAAATAATCGGTTCTAATATAATACCATTTCTAATATATAGTCCACCTATACCTTTCGGTCCATGAATTTTGTGTCCACTAAAAGAAAAAGTATCTATTCCTAAGCTTTTAAGCGATACATCTATTTTGCCAAAAGCCTGTACTCCATCTACATGCAATTTTACATCCTTATTTTTTTTCTTAATTATTTCAATTATTTCTTCAATAGGCTGTATTGTACCTATTTCATTATTAACCATCATAATAGATACTAAAATTGTTTTATCATTTATACTACTTTCTAACTGTTTTAAGTCAACAATGCCCTTTTCATTAACATCTAAGTATGTAACTTCAAATCCTTTTTCTTCATAGTGTTTAAAAATGTTTAATACTGATGGATGTTCAATTTTAGTAGTTATGATATGTTTTCCTCGCTTTGCATATTTTTTTATCAATCCCTGTATAGCTATATTGTTACTTTCTGTCCCACCTGAAGTAAAGAAAATTTCTTTACTGTCTACTCCTAGAAATTTACTAATAATCTTTCTTGATTTTTCTATTTCTTTCTCTGCTTCTAATCCTTTTCTATGCAAAGATGATGGATTCCCATATGTGCTTTTTAACATATATATCATAGCATCAATAACTTCATCTCTTGGTCTTGTTGTAGCACTATTGTCCAAGTAAACTTCCATTAAATCACCTCATTTATCATAAGTTTCTTGCTAACATATACTATATCCATATTATATATAAATATATTTTAATTTAAAAGAAAAAAGAGCTATTTCAAAAAAATCTACCAAAAATACTTTGCATATACAAGTTTGTTGCCGTCAAATAACCAATTACAGTATCTTGTGCCTGATACCAAGTACCTAAACATAAAAATATAAATTTGCCAACAATCTATATGTTAATTTTTCTTAAAATATTTTCAAAAAATATTGCGTATTTTGTCGGATTTTGTTACAATTTAGATAGTTATCCCCCTGGTAACCTCAATTACCTCTATTCCCATTTATTATTTTGTGTAAAAAGGCTCTAATTATAGAGCCTTTTTGCTTTATCTTTTATAATCTTAAAAAATGTTTTTTTCTTATAATAAGTACATCTTTCATATATACTCAAAATCCTTTCATAATCTTTTTGTTCTCTATCTTTTCGTTCTTTTTTGTTTTCTATTTTTTTGCTGTCAACAGTATAATTTAATCTAAAAATCATAAAAACCAGTCCTTTACTGTTTTCTATATAGGTACTTGGTACTTAGGTACTGGGTGCTAGGCTAAATTTGTCAATAACCTGTTTATATAATACTATTATCAAAATTTAATTTTATGCTTTTTTTTAATACACATAATAAATTATAACTTTTTATACTTTGTAGGACTGGTATATGATAAAATAGTATTGTCATTATTTTTTAGGGGGGACTGAAATGAAGAAAAAAGTTGCAGTTATTTTTACAGGCGGTACTATTTCAATGAAAATTGATCCTCGTATTGATGCTGCAATCCCTGCATTATCAAGCGAAGAAATTTTAGCTATGGTTACAAATATTGAAAAATTTGCTGAAGTTGAAATTATAAACTTCGCTAAACTTCCAGGACCACATATGACTCCATATAAAATGATGGAATTAGCAAAATTAGTTAAAGAAACAATTAAAAGAAAAGATATAACAGGCGTTGTAGTAACTCATGGGACAGATACTTTAGAAGAAACTGCATATTTACTGGACTTAACAATAAAGTCTGAAAAACCAATCATAGTTGTTGGAGCCATGAGAAATGGTTCTGAATTAGGTTACGATGGACCAAGTAACTTATCTGCTTCAATATGTACAGCTATATCTGAAGAAGCTAAAGGCAGAGGCGTTCTTGTAGTCATGAATAATGAAGTCAATGCTGCAAGTGAAGTAACAAAAACAAACACTCTTTCATTGAACACTTTTAAATCACCAGAGTTTGGACCTTTAGGAATTGTAGATAATGACGAAGTAATATTCTATAGGGATATATTAAATCACGAACATATTGAAACTGATTCAATCGAACCCAAAGTAGCTTTAATAAAATGTGCTGCTGGTATGGACGATGATATTATTAACTTTTGTATTGAAACGGGTTATAAAGGGATAATTATTGAAGCTTTAGGTAGAGGAAATGTTCCACCAAATATGGTAGAAGGTATTAAGAAAGCCATAGAAAACGATATCCCAGTTGTTATTGTATCAAGATGTCCAACTGGTAGAGTTTTAGATACTTATGGATATCCTGGTGCTGGTAAAACACTTAGACAATTAGGTGCTATATTTGGAAGCAACCTTCCAGGTCAAAAAGCTAGAATTAAGCTAATGTTAGCTTTAAGCGTAACTAAAGATATAAATAAAATAAAAGAAATATTTGAAAAAGACATATATAAATAGGGCATTTGATGCCCTATTTCATTTTTATTATTCTAAGTCTATTTATAGCAGCCGCAACCTCATAAGGACGAGGTATGGCCATATTGCCAGCAGGACTTCCTGTATAAGGAGAAATAACATCTAGACCCTTTTCTTCAATATCTTTATATAGCTTTTTAATAATATCTGTTAAAGTAGTTTTATCATTTATATACTTTTTCTTAATATACATAATAGTATTTGCTATTGCCTCGGTCTGGCTTGAATCTACAAGCTGTTCAATAAAAGATAAATCTATTAAAGTCTTACCATACATAATTTTGTCTATTCCCTTTGCTTTAATTTTTTGTTTTCCATTTATCTCTAAACTTTTTTTGATTGGAATTCTATTTTTTATTTTCCCAAAATCATCGTTTGCTTCTATATTTCTTAAACTCCTATACTCCTCGCTAATCTTTTTTGCTTTATAAGTTACATCCTTAGGTTCATAATTTTCCATCATAATTACATAATCTGCAACATCAAAATAATCACCTGAACCTCCAACTACTATTATTGTAGAAATATCCATCTTCTCGTATAATTGTCTGACTCTATCAATAAAAGGAGTTATAGGTTCTTTTTCCTTCGAAACTAAGTTTTGCATTCTTCCATCTCTTATCATAAAATTAGTTGCACTAGTATCTTCATCTAATAATAACAAACTAGTTCCCACTTCTAATGCTTCCATTATATTAGCAGCCTGAGAAGTGCTTCCACTAGCATTTTCAGTTGTAAAATCTTCTGTTGTCAAACCAAAAGGTAAATTACTAATAAATGGTGATATGTCCACATTTTCAACTTTTCTTCCGTCTTCAGCTCTAATTTTAACAGCATCTTCTATTGTAAGTACAAATTCTCTTCCATCTCCTGGTATATGATTATATACTCCTCTTTCAATAGCTTTTAATAAAGTAGATTTCCCATGATAACCTCCTCCAACAATTAATGTTACACCACGTTTTATTCCCATTCCCTTAATATGACCCCTATTTGGTAAATTAAACTCTACTTCTAAAGATTCTGGAGACCTGAAAGGTATAACTTTTCTACCCTTCATAGGTCTATCACTTATACCACTTTCTCTTGGTAGGATTGAATCATTAGCTATAAAGGTTATCAGTCCTCTTTTTCTCATTTCTTCTCTCAAAAATATTTGATCTTCTATAAGATTTACATATTCAACCATCAAAGTTTTATTAAAATTATCATATATTAAAGAATTTTCAACTATTTTGGGTATCTCATTAAATAACATTTCAATTGCAATTTTCCCAAGTATTTTTCTTCCCCTGGCAGGAAGTCCAACAAAAAACCTTATTTCTATGTAGTTTCCATGTACATTAGCTGCTGTTCTTTCTAATATTTCCTGACCTCCTACATCTATGTATATGAGACCACTCTTTCCAGTTCCCCTAATACCTTTTGAACTGCTCTTGATTTCTTTATGAAAGCTTCTTATTAAAAAATCTTCTAAAGCTATTTTTTTATATTTAGTATCAAAATATTTCTTTGGTATCTTAGCTTTTTCAATAGGAATTCTTACTCTCATTCTACTCGGTGAAGCAAATGGATCTCCTTGAACATAATCTATATAAAGTATAAAATCACTAAAATCATATTCACCTTGTATTTCTTTATATAATTTATATCCTTTATTATCTAATTGGTTTAACTTTTTTCTTAAGAACTCCTTATTCTTCATGTAAACTCCTCCCACTTTATTCTGTAAAAAAAAGAGGACTTTAGCCTCTAATCTATAATATCAATTATTTCTATGTCTTTCATTTTCATTAAATCAATAAAAGTATTTTCCACTTTTACAACTGGTCTAGTAGGAATATTTTTATTTACATATACGATTTCACCTATGAAACCATTACTTAATTTAACTAAATTGCCTATATAGAACTTCGAAATATTATCTAGAAAAACAGTAGAAATTCGTGCATCTAAAACTCCAAATCTATTTTCAGCAATAAGTTCAGCTACTTTAAATGGTGATTTTTTATCTTTATATATTCTTCTTGAAGTCATTGCATCAAAAATATCACAAATTGCAATTATTTTACCAAACTCATGTATATTATCTGACTTAAGTTTTAAAGGATATCCACTACCATCTTCTCTTTCATGATGCTGCAAAGCTCCAAAAGCTGTACTTTGACTAATACCTATAGTCTCTCTAAGGATATTATATCCAAATATAGTATGTTTTTTTACAATATTGAACTCCATTTCGCTTAATCTACTAGGTTTTTCTATTATATCTTTCGATATCTTCAACTTACCAATATCATGGAACAAACCTGAAACCGCTAATTGTTTTAGTTCTATCTCTGTATACCCTAACCATTTACCTAACATAGTTGATAACATACAAACATTTAAAGAATGTTGAAAAGTATAATCATCACTCTGTTCAATTTGTCTCAGTCTACCTAATATATTGTTGCTATTAGTTATCTCATCTATAATATCGTCTACTTCATCACTTATTTCTGAAACTATAATTTTTTTTCCTAACTTTATATCTTTTAAAATTTTCTTTGTTTTATCTGCCAAATTATCATATTTATTAATAAATGATTTCTGTTTATTTTTATTAACTTCTTTTATTTCTCCAGTTATTTCAAGAACATTTATATAACTTATATTCATATTTTTTAAATGGAGTATATTTTTCTTATTTAAAACAATTCCACTTTTTAGTAATATATTACCAGTGTCTAAATCTTCAACATCCTCAATTAAGACCATCCCTGGTGTAACTTCATCAATTTTTATAATACCCATACTATCCCCCACTTTTAATTGAAATAACATTGAGTAAATACCTTATTTATATCTTCTATATAATTACTGTAAACCCTTCAACCTTTCATCGTATTTTCTTGAGTTTTAAATAACCTATCAAGTATTTTAGCTACTGCTATTGTTAAAATTATAGCTGTAATTAATCTAAAGCCTAAGAGTAACCATCCATTAGCACCAATTGCTACGAATAGTAAAGTATCTTCAAAAACTGAATGACAAGAAACTAAAAAAATCATAAGTAAATACAAATCTTTTTTCTTTAACTGACCTTCTTTCGCAGATTTTATTATTACACCTGCCCCATATGCTAAACCAAATATCAAACCTATCAACAAAGGAAAAATAGAATTTTTTGATACTCCTAAAAATCTTGCTACTGGTTTCAATAAATCAGATAACTTATCAAGAAATTTAATATCTTTCAATATCTCCATGAGTATCATCAAAGGTATTATTACCTTAGCAATAGTAATTATTGAATTAATACTACCATTAACTGCTTCCTTAAATATCAAAATTAAGTCCAGTTTAACCCCCTCCTAAATTACCAAGTTTAATATAATCCCAGATAATATAGCTAAAGTCAATCTTAACAAAACTACTCCTAAAGCACTAATTCCGATTTTTTTTGCTACAGCAGTTTCCATAAATAGACTGTGAGAAAAAGAAAGCATTACCGCTATTATTGTATATTGTTTAGCTGTTAATGTTAAAGTAGATACAGCACCTAAAGCTGCATATAGATTTAATACATTCCCTAAAACTAATACTATAGCTGCTTCTCCAGGTAATCCCAAAATATTCATAAAAGGCGAAAAAAGATTAGCAATCCAATCTATAATAGGTGTGTATTTAAGAAATGTTATAATAAAATAAACAGCTATAATGATTTTTGAAAGAAAAAACATTGTCTGTAAACCACTTTTCAAACCATTAAATAAAGTATTTTTTATATGCCCTATAGCTCTTTTTTCCATAATAACTCCCTTTCATCAGTTTCATAATTTACTGATTTTTATTATATCATAACTTAGAATTTTACAAAAAAACCTGAGTTTTTTCAACTCAGGTTACGCTAATCTCTGTAAATTAATATCTGATAGATTCGTCCATTTTCCACATTTATCTCCCCATCTAGCTATCACTTTATCTTCAGCCAATATTTGAATAACTTCACACATATTCGCACAATCGTTACATTCAAACCCTTTAACTTTATAGTCAGTATCAGCAACTTCAAACCCTTTAAACTTTGATACTTCTTTGGACTTGACTTCTTCCCTAGCCAATATTGCCGATCCAATCGCCCCCATTACATCATAATGATTTGGTACATATACTTCCATATCAAGAGCTCTTTCAAAAGCCCTTTTTATTCCTACATTTGCTGCTACTCCTCCTTGAAATACAACTGGAGCAAGTATTTCCTTACCTTTCCCTACATTGCTTAGATAATTTCTTACTAAAGCCTCACATAAACCATTTATAATATCTTCTTGATTATGTCCTAATTGCTGCTTATGGATCATATCTGATTCTGCAAATACTGCACATCTTCCAGCAATTCTAATAGGGTTATTTGATTTCAAAGCTAGTTCACCAAATTCTTTTATATCTATTCCCAGTCTAGCAGCTTGCCTATCCAAAAATGAACCAGTACCAGCTGCACATACTGTATTCATAGCAAAATCAGTTACTATACCATCTCTCAAAATAATTATTTTAGAATCCTGTCCTCCTATCTCCAATATTGTTTTCACATCAGGTACAAAATTTAATGCTGCTACTGCATGCGCTGTAATTTCATTTTTCACAATATCAGCACCTATTAATATGCTTGATAAATACCTTCCGCTCCCGGTTGTACCTACACCCTTTATTTCTATTTCACCAATTTCTTCTTTTATTTCTTTTAAACCAGACTGAATAGCTTTTATTGGTCTTCCTTTAGTTCTTATATATTTTTTTACTATAACATCATTATTTTCATCTATAATAACAATATTTGTACTTACAGAACCTACATCAACTCCTAGATAATACTCTTTCAAATTTCCTTTCCTCCTTTCTTCTTTTTAACAGATCAACAAACGCTTCTAGCCTTGTAACATAACCTGCTTCCCCAGTTAACTCATCTACTATTAAAGTCAATATTGGAATATCATAATCCTTTGCAACAGTTTTAAGTATTGTTTCAGCTACTATTTCTGGCATGCAAGTAAATGGCAAAAGTTGTATAACGCCATCATATCCTTTTTCTGCATACATAATTGCACTTCCAACAGTCTCTCTTCCATGCCCACCAACTAGAGTTCTTATGTAAGGCTTTGCTGCCTTCCAAGCCTTCCTTTCTTCACTTAACCCTAAATGACCAAGTGTAAGATTATGCTCTACCCATCTAGATGGAGTTAAAAACTTATCTACCAAAACTCCCATATGGCCAAGTTTTCTCTCAATATCTAAATTAACATACGGCTCAATAACAGTATATATTTCGCCTACTATTCCAACTTTTAATGGACGTTTCGTATTATCAACCTCTATTTTTTCAAGTTCTTTAAAAATTCTTTTTATCAACTTTTTAGTCTCTATGACTCCTTTTACTTTAAGAACACCTTCACTAAACTTTTGCATAATTTTATCTACTTCATAACTATTCACAGCATACGCACGTTTTTTATTTGAAAATTGAAATAATCTATCTACTTCTTTTAGTATAATTCTTCCCCTATTAAAACTTTTTAATATTTTAATTGGATTATTGGTATTTACTGCTTTTGTAATTCTATTTATAAATTCTTTATAATTACCATCTGGAGGATCAAATACTATAATATCTATATCATAGCCCAAATCTTTTAAAATCTCTTTTTCAATTACTGAATAAAACCCAAATCTACAAGGACCACAACTACCAGTTATTAATATTGTATCTGCTCCTCTCTCTATACTCTCAATATAATTACCTATATTAATTTTTAAAGGTAAACAAATTGATTCTGGTGAGTACTTGGTACCTAATTCAAGTGTACGCTTGCTACATTTTGGTGGTACAATCACTTCTAGTCCTAAATCTTCAAGCATTGCTTTAACTGCGATGTAAGTATTACCCATGTGTGGAAATGTTATTTTCATTACTGTCCCTCCATATAATCATATCTACAAACGCCTCTAGTCTTGTGTTAACTCCAGCCTCTCCTGAATGCTCATCAAGAGTTACTAATGTAAATGGAACCTTAAATTTTTTTGCCTTTCTATAAACCAAATCAATCAATACAGAATCTAAGCCACAACCGAATGAAGAGATATATATTATCCCATCAACTGCATTTTCCTCAATTAAATAAAAAGCAGCACCTACTATCTTTCTGCCAAAACTCCAAAACATTCTTTTAGGTAATTTTGATGCATAATAATTTATCTTATCTATACTTACAGTATCTGGAGTTATCACTTTCATATTATCTTTCTGTAGTTTTTCAATAAGTTTCATGCTTAAAAATTCATCATATAAATTATAAGAATGCCCTAAAACAAGAATTTTATATTTACTATTTTTTAACGTTGTAATGCTATTAATATATTTATTGTAAACTTTAATTGCTTCAATAGGTATTACTCCATTAGCTAACAATTTTTTATATTCATTAAATCTATTAATAGCTTTATTAAAAGCTAAGTCTATCTTTTTATTATTAGATGTGAAATAATTACCAATTTCTATTACTGACTTGTGTAAATTAGAATTTGATTTTATTAAATTAATCTCAACATCTATTATTGTTGGTAAATCATCAATCGAATTCTTTACCATTTCCGGTAATCCTAATAATTTAGGGCATAAATACTCTTTTTTGCAAACACTAATAAACTTAGGTATAAACAAATAATCAACTTTATTCTTAAGCTGCTCTACATGACCATGAAATACTTTTACAGGCAAACATGCTTCATCAACACAACTAGATACTCCAGCATTTAATATAGATTTATTTGTACTTGAAGATAATACTATTTCTGCTCCTAATTCAGTAAAAAACTCTTTCCATAACGGATAATATTCATAGTAAAGTAATGCCTGTGGTATACCAACTTTACAAGACATAAAACACCTCCTATCCAACTATTATTATGGTCAAATACAGTTATAAATAAACATAAAATAAGTTTGAACAAAATCTTCAATTAAAATAAATTAAGGTATATTTTGCCTATATCCATAAATGGAAATTATATTTAGAATTATCCACAATTTAATGAAGTATATAATTTCCTTATGGATTATAAAAAAGACTCCTTAATCGGAGTCTTTTTTAAAGCTTGTTTTTCGTTCATAACTTAACATTAATTGTGCAATATTATATAAAGCTAATTGTAAATCCTTTTTGGAGATATTTAATCCAAGTGAGTTTTGCAGATATTCAAAAAACTCTTCGATACTACTGAATTGTTCATTTAAAGTACTTAACAGTCTTCTCATTCTAACCTTTCTATAAATATTTGTCATATCCATTAAATTTCGATCTATATATTGAATAAAACTATCAACTGCTTGTTCCAGATAATCATTAGATACAATTTTAAAATCATCCATATTTAATGCTTTAACTTTCTCATAACCTGGATCCTTTAAGTAAGAAAAAACTTCTATCATTTCAAAATAAAGGGTATTTAAATAATCTTCATATTCCTCATTCATCAGTTTTTTATCAGCTTCTTCTATCAATTTAGCCGATTCATTTAAAGAAGTAATTATATTGTCAACTTCTTCTTGGCAAATCGATAATAACTCTTGGCTTCTTTCTAAATTTTTTTCATTCATTATTTCTTTAAGTTGTTTTATTATTTTTTTAATACTTTCTCTATCTAAATCTTTAGTTAAATAATTTTTAGTCTTTTCAATAACTATAAACTTATTTATTATTACTCCAAGTTTGCTTAATATTGTCGTTAAATCATATATTTCCAAAAGTAATTTTGAAATTTCGTCTTTTAATGCTTTAACTTCTTTTAAATCAGCTAATTTAAAATCAAATTTTTTATAACCTTGTGCTTTTGTAAAGTAATGATCAAAGCTTTTTCCATATTGTAAGCTTAATGAACCATTAAATATACTCTTTAGTTCTTCTATATAATCATTGACGCTGCTTTCGCTAAAATCCTTTAAATAACTTAATAATGCAGTTCTTACAATATCATAAAATTTATGCTTAGACATTCTAAAAGGCACTAAACGTATAATTTCAGAAATTTTTTCCTGTAATGTGTTTTTATCTGTTGCTAAGAATTTAAATACATCATTATAAAACCTTTCAAAATTTACTGTCATATTCGCATAGTCATTATTATCTTCTATCAATTTTTTACTTATTAATTCATTAGCTATTTCTAAAGAATATGACATTTCAGTAGCATAACTATTTAAACATTTTATTAAATCAACAATATTATCTTTTAAATTTGTAAAATACTCTTCACCTAAATTATCCTCAATATCACTTAGACCTAATATTATTTCTATACTTAATGCTTTGTCATTAATCTTCTTAAAAAAATCTAAAATATCTTCTCCTTCTTTTTCAAGATTTTTAAATAATTCCTGTTTCTCATCTATATATCTATTAATCAATATTATATCTCTAACTATATCATAAAAAGCTATAATACCAGCATCTTTCAAGAAATTAATATATAAATTTTGTAAATACTTTTCTGTTTGAGCATCCTTTTTTATATCTTTCACATTCTTTCTCCTTTCATTTATGCTATGTTTATAGTTTAACTATATATTTAATTCATTTCAAGAAAAAAAGCAGCATAAATGCTGCTTATAAATCATAATACAACCTATATTCCATAGGATGAGGAATAATATTTATTTTCTTTGCTTCTTCTCTAATTCTTTTTATATGATCATTTATAAGCTCTTCAGTAAAAACACCACCTGCAAGTAAAAACTCATGATCTTTTTCTAATGCATCAGCTGCTTCATCTAATGATTTTGGTAAGCTCTTAATTTTCTTTCTTTGTTCCTCAGATAAATCAAAAATATTTACATCATAAGGTCCATAACCTTCCTTTACAGGGTCTATTTTATTTATTATTCCATCAATACCTGCTAATAAAAGTGCAGAAAAAGCCAAATATGGATTAGCAGTTGCATCTGAAGGTCTAAATTCAAATCTCTTTTTCTCTGGTTTTTTAGCATAACCTGGTATCCTTATTACTGAACTTCTATTCGCAGTAGCAAAACATATACTAACAGGTGCTTCATATCCAGGAACTAACCTTTTATAAGAATTTGTGCTAGGGTTTGTAAATGCAAGTATTGCTGAAGCATGTCTTAAAATACCTCCAATATAATATAAAGCTATATCACTTAATCCGGAATATCCTTTCTCATCATAGAAAATTGGTTTACCTTCTTTAAAAAGTTGCATATGTACATGCATTCCACTTCCAGCTTCTCCATACAAAGGTTTTGGCATAAAAGTAACAGTCTTACCTTCTTGCATAGCTAAATTCTTAACAACATATTTTAAAATCAAAGTTTTGTCTGCCATTTCTTTTAGTCTACCAAATTGAGTTTCTATTTCTACTTGGCCTGATCCTCCAACCTCATGATGATGATATTTAACTGGTATACCTAATTCTTCTAATTGTCTAGTGATTTTAGACCTTAAATCATTAGTAACATCTTTTGGTAAATCTACATGATAACCTTTTTGAAACTCCACTTTATATCCTAAATTTTGATAATCTTTATTGCCATTATTCCAATATGCTTGTTCAGTATCTATATATATCTCTTGATGATTACTTTTGTTAATAAATGATATATGATCAAATACATAAAATTCAAATTCGGGTCCAATAATATTTTCATCTGCAATTCCTGTTTCTTTTAAGTATTTTTCTGCCTTTTCGGCAATATATCTAGGATCTGACTGAAATCTTTCGCTTTTATCTGTAATTTGATATATATCAGCAATCATACTTAATGTTGGTACTTCACAAAAAGGATCTACAAAGGCTGTCCTAATATCAGGTTTGAAAATCATATCTGATTTTTCAACGCTTAAAAAACCATAGCTTGACCCATCAAAACCTATACCATCTTCTAATATCTTTTCATCAAATCTTTCTACTGGTATCGACAAATGATGCCATCTTCCTGCTAAATCTACTACTTTAAAGTCAACTATTTTTATCCCTTCTTTTTCGCAAAAACTAATTACCTGGCTAATATCTTCAAACATAAAAATCACCTCTTGTAGAATTTTCTGTAATTTTATAATATTTCAAAGTTTCTGTAATGTCAAATAAGATTTATTAGAGAACAGGAGGCAGCTAACAGGCAATAGTTTATTTTGGTTTTAGTCATTGGCCCTTTGCTATTCGTTATTCGTCTTTTTGTTTATCTTTGCAAAAAAGAAAAAGTGGCCAAAGGCCACATTAGTTAGCTAAAAGCTCATTAATAGCTTCATTTACATAATAAATCTTTTCAAAATCATTTATTTTATTCATATTAACCCATTCATATTCACTATGTTCATCATTTAATTTAATATCTCCACCTTGATAATCACATAAAAACACTACAGTAATATACTGTTTAGTTTTTGTTTCATTAATACCTGAACTAATACTTAATGGTCTTATAACTTTAACCTTTAACGAAGTTTCCTCAAAGATTTCCCTTTCTAAGCTTTCTCTAGGAAACTCTCCAAATTCTAATTTCCCTCCAGGAATATCCCATAATCCACTTCCGAATGAACCATCTTTTCGTTTCAATAATAGGACTTCTTCTCCTTTTCTGATAAGTGCTTTGGTAAGTACTCTAAACATACAATCTTCCTTTCAATATTTGTATATTTCTATTGCTGAATTATTTTAGAATAGTATTCAGACTGAGACATAAGAAGCTTCTTAATTGCTCCAATAAACTCCTTATCATACATATTCTTATTTGAAAGATAATGTCTATTTGTCTTCACAACTTCCCAACCGTCTCTTAAAATAGACTCTGCATTCTCAAATTCATTCATTTTATATTGTAAATAAGCTTTATTCATTATGAAACATTTTAAAATATCTATATCATCCTTTGGTAAATCTTGTTCGTATATTTCTATTGCCTTTTCATAATCATTGTTATTAACATATACTTTTGATTTTATGAATTGTATATTTAACTTAGTTATATTTTCTTCTGCAGCAGCATACCACTTATCTAAACTGCTTACCAATTTATCAATTTCAATATTATAATTCAAACATTCTTTAAATATTAATAAAGATTCAATATCATCAATATCATCTCTTAATTGATAGTTATCTAAAAGCTCAACAATTAAATTTTCCTTCTCATCATTACTTATATTATCAAACTTAATCAAATAATAATTAATTCCAACAATATTAAAGTAATCTGCTTCTTTAAGGTCTCTAAGTGCCTTAATTGGATCTTTAAGATACAAATGCTGCTCCTCAAAAGGTATATAACCCATTAAATTAATATATTCTAACGTTGAAACAGCTTTTTTATACAAAATATCTTGCTCATCTAATTCTCTATTATAATAATCCCCGAACAAACTAAAATTATCTTCCAAAGTATAATCAACAAATTGTATATTATCTAAATATTTTCCACTTAAATAATCCATATCATAATATATTCTCTTAATTAAAGTTGCTGACTCAGCCCTTGTTATGTTCCTATAAGGCCTAAATGTACTATCTTCATAACCTTTAATTATACCATTATTTACTAAGTTTTTAATTATATCAAAGTATTTATAATTTTGATCAATATCCTTAAATTCCTTAGTATTTTCATCTATTGGTAATGTAGTAAAAAAACTAGATAAAATTGTAGCTTCTTCCCTAGTGATATATTTATTAGGCTCAAATTTATTTCCAGGGAAAATATCTTTAAATTTCATACCAATACTATATTTATCAATAAACTCTGCTATTGATAAAATCTCTTTGTAAGCCCAGAAATTGCTATCTAAGTCATCATATTGTAAAGTATATTTATTATTTTCTTTAGCAATATTATTGGTGTTATCAACATTATCATCCGCTAAAACGATTTTACTTTCATCAACTTGATTGTTAGTATTTGTATTATCAATACTTTCTTTTGCTACATCATATCCATTTTTCTCTTCATTTATATTATTATTACTAATTATTTTCTTTTGTATTGCTGCTCTATATAGTATAGTAATAAATTCAGCTCTAGTAATACTATCATCTGGTCTGAAAGTACCATCAGGATAACCATTAAAAAGGTTGGCTTCATTGGTCGCCCATAATATCGTATATTCTGCCCAGTGACCAAAAACATCTAAATAGAAAGTTTCAGCCATTACAACATTATAATTTACAAAAAATAAAGTTATAATCAGTATAAATAAAGTCGCTTTGATTTTCTTCATATTAACCCCCCTTTTTCAGCCAACCTGTATCTGCTTTGTCCCCATATTCTTTCTCATATTTATTATAACATATAATCAACCATTACATCTTTGATACTCATCAATTATACCCATAATTAATAAATCTACACCAAATTTCTTAAGAAATTTAAGAAATACATTTTTAAGATCATCTTCATCTAGTATACTAGGATGAACTCCTACTTCCATTCTACTCATTATATCCTCAAGATGCCTACTTAAGTATAAAGTAAAATATCTATATGAAATATCATCTATTAATAATTCATAATTTTTTTGATCGGTTAAATAAGCTATCAACTTTTCTTTTAATTCTACCTCATCAATTTTAAAAATTCTACCTATTACTAACTCTTCTTTCTGGATTATCTTTCCTTTTCTATACATACTCCAAGCTAATCCTAAATTCATTGTACAGTAAAGATTGATTAATCTTGAATCAAAAATAACTCCTTTTTCTTCTAATTTTATTATACTATTTTTAATCAATTGAATAGTTAATTTGATGTCATGTTCACTAAAATTGTTTAATACAAGCATTAGATCATTTTCAAATCTATCAATGCATATTTTCTCAGCTATTTCGGCTTTATACTCTGTTAATTTCAAAATACACATTTTATACGCCCCCTATTGGGTTACATAAGAAAATTGTTTTAAATATTACAATAAATTTTATTCTTAATTATTTTAATTTCATCTGGTTTCAATTTATACAGTGTAAAAAAGTATTCATCAATCTTCTCTATCTCTTTAAATATTTTAGTTTGTAACTTATCAATTTCTTCAGCACTTGATTTGCTTTTTAATAATTTATCAATATCATTATAGTAACTTATTATTTTTTTAACTCTTCCAGAAATAAAATTAATATTTTCTCCTATTTTTATCCTTAATCTCATCAGTTTATTAGGATAAAAATCATATATATTATCCCCTACTTTTTTTGCAACTGTCTTAAAATAGAATTCGAAAATTGATGAGTTTAAAAAAGCTGTTAAATATTCTATTGTAACTTCATTTAAAAATATATCTTTTATTTTTATAATGTAAACATCAGCACTGCAAAATAAATTATCATAATCTATCATAAACCTGCTTGATTCAGATTTAAATGGGAAAATTATTTTAGGTGACTTAAAAACTTCTAAATTCCTCCCCCATTGAAGCTCATACCATTTTCTAATACCTTTTATACATTCTCTACGCTTTTCTAATCTCTTTTTATATGGCAATATATGTTCTAATGTATTAGGATAATCGTCTATATTTTTGATTAAATCAGTATATAATATATATTTATTTACTGCAGTTTTTGTGTATTTCTGTATATAACTGTTCTTTATCCACGGCTTTAAAATGCCACGCTCTAATTTACATTTATTAATTTTTTCTGCATCTACAATAAATGCATCGTCACAACCAGTTATTATGCCTTGATAGCTCTCACAAATATCCTCTAATTTATAGTCTCCTTGAAAGTCTATTTTTTTAAAAATTAATTTTTCTAAAGGATTTATAATTATCCACCCTTTATCATCTAACTCAATAAGTTTTACTTTAAAGTTTTCATAAATACTTTCGTTTGCAATATTAAAATCATCATTTGGATTTAACTTTTTCTTTAACTTGTAAACATTAAACTCTGTATTATTCTTCTTTCCTTTTATACATTTTATTATTAATGGACTTATTCCAATCCCTTTAAAGACTTTATATCCATTAAAGTCAATTAATGACTCTATAGTAAAGCTATCCTTAATAAATTTCCTTAAGAATTTTCCTGATGGAGATTCAATAAAATACCTAGATGTAATCAAAATTAATCTTCCATTTTCCTTTAATAAGTTATATCCTTTTTTTATAAAACAGAATGAAATATCTGCTTTGTCAGAAAACACATCATAATAATAATGTATTAATCTCTGCCTATAAATTTTACTAATTTTTTTATGCCCTATATAAGGGGGATTGCCTATTACTAAATCAAATTTAATATCATTTAAAGGATTTTTATCTGAAAGTATATTCAATAAATTCTGTTCCTCATCTAATAAAATATCTTTCTTATATATATTCAAATTAAAATTATCATCTGTTGTGCCTTTTAATAAAAGCGAAATAGTTGTCATATATACTGCGAACTCGTCAATATCTGTCCCCCAAATGTTATTTTTTAATATAAATTCATGTACACTATTGTCTAACTGCATTTTAACTCCTGGATTTTTGCAAATTATTTTTTCATAATTATTATTTATTATAAATTTAATCTTCTCATAAGCTTCAATTAAAAAATATCCACCGCCACAAGCTGGATCTATCACTTTAAAATAAGGATTTTCAATAATATATTCTTCTTTTATCCCTTCTTCTATCATATATTTTATAATACTCTTTGGCGTATATACCTGTCCCAATTGTTTTCTTTCTTTACTTGTTATAAGCCCTTCATAAAGTTTACCTAATGAAAATTCACACAATTCTTCATTCCCAAGTTTATTTAACAAAGATACTATTTCAGCTTTCTCATTGCTTGTAAGCATTACTTTTTTGTCAAAAGATATTTCAAATTCCTTAAACTTTTCAGGTAGCTTTTCTATAGAATTATTATTTAATATATTATTTAGATCTTTCTCTGTTATTTTTTCAGATTTATAGTATGAAATTGCTAAAATTATTTTACCTATATAATAAAGAATACCCTTTAAATTATTTATGTAACTATCCAGTCCTTCATTCTTATATTTATATAGATACTCTTTAATAATTTTTATTAGTTCTTTTTCATAAGCTTTATTTTTCATCATTCTACCTCCACTTTAAAAAATGAGGCCAAAAGCCTCATTTCTATCTTAATTTTAAGAATTATAATATGTATAAAATACACCATCACAAAAAATTTTTTTAATATTTCTTTTTTCTAAATAAATTTTAACTGTCATACCTCTTTTAATTCTTAAGCTTATAGGTACAGTTATAGGCAGAATTACATTACCTGAAAGTAATTTGAATTTAGTTTTATGTGTATGATTTCTACCTCCAAAGTCAGAAAAATCAGCTCCTAATAAAAGACCTTCTCCTACTCCCATATTTTCTACGGTAATAATCGGATAATCAACTACTTTACCATAAATAGGTATTCCGTTTTCTCCAACATTTGCTTCTATATAATCAATATTTTCCTTTATAATAATATTCTCACCATTTATATCAACATTTTTTCTATCTAATAATAAATATCCATATATTTTACTTTTATCAATTCTAATAAACCTTTCAATGTTACATAACTGCTCTAATAATAATAGTCTAAAAAGTAACTTTTCATTATACTCACCATAGCTTTTGTATTTATTTCCCCAAATATTTAGTAAAATCTCAACTAATTTATCTTCTTTTATTTTGCCTAATATATTTTTACATCCATATAATTCTGCAACATACATTTTAATACTATCAATATCTAAATCAATATCTGACGCTTTTAAATCTGTTATACTAATCATCAGTATATCTGTATCATTTGGAAAGGAAGTTGTAATTACTCCTATATGTTTATTATTAATATCATAAACATCGAATGGCATACTTACTCCCCCTTTGTAATTTGCATACCAAAATTTCTTATACCTATATTATAATATAAAAGTGTAGTTATATCATTATTCTACTTTTTTTATAATCCATAGGAAATTATATGCCTTATTAATTTATGGATAGTTTTAAATATATTTTTTGTTTATGGATATGTACAAAATCTCATTTATAATTTATTTAAATCCAAGATTTTATTCTTATTAATACACTTAATTATTGATTCTTAAGGAGGATTATATGGAGATTATCACAAATTCTTTTCAAGAACAATTGAAAATACCTGATTATTTAAAAGCAATTACATATAATAAAAATTTTTGTTTTTTAGATATTGAAACAACAGGATTTAATCGTAAAAAAGATAAAATCATTTTAATAGGAATAATGTATTTCAAAAATAATGAAATTAGAATTACTCAGTTTTTTGCTAATTCTTTAGAAGAAGAAAAAGAAATTCTAAATGAATTCATAAAATTCATTATTCAATTTGACCTTTTTTTCACATTTAATGGTGATGTATTTGATATACCATTCATTAATAGTAAGCTTAAACAATATGGACTAGAATATTTAATTGAAATGAATAAAAGTATCGACTTATTGAAAGTAGTAAGAAAATATAAAAAAGTTCTAGGTTTAAACAACTGCAAACTAAAAACTGTTGAAAAATATCTTGGGATTAATAGAGAAGATAAGATTTCAGGTGAAGAAAGCGTTAAAATGTATTTCAAATACTTAAAAACAAAAGATGATAAAATTAAAAAAATAATTCTTAAGCATAACTATGAAGACATTTACTATCTACATAAATTACTTAAGATATATGAAACAATAGATAATTTAAGTAATTTAAGCTTAATTATTAACTTTAATAATTATAATATTAACTTCAGTTTTGATTTAAATAATATATCTATTGCAGGAAATAGTTTTACTCTTACAGGTATAACAACTAAATGTACACTACCTAACTATATATACTATGAAGATGGTTTTAAACTTGAATGGATTACAAATGAAGGTAAAATCTATATAACTTTTATTATTAATGTAGGAATGTTAACGGATAACAAAAAATGCTATTATTTAAATAAAAATGATTACTCTTTCAATATTACATCTACCGATAAAACTAACTATTCTATCCCAGAAAACTATATTTTACTAAAAATAGAGGATAAAATAATCAAACAAAACCTGCAAAATATTGTTTGTGAAATACTAACAAATATATTAAAGTAAATATAATCAATTGGTAGTGCACATCTAAAAAAACTCCTATCGTAAATAGTACGATAGGAGTTTTTTGGTGCCCAGAGGCGGAATCGA